>NZ_JBHYZV010000036.1:0-76115 GCF_042753905.1 Streptomyces sp. NPDC059248
CGTGGCGCGGAAGATCGCGGCGGTGGCGGAACTGGCCGACCTGGCGGCGACGGTGGGGATCGCGTTGGCGGCGGCGCCGTTCACGATGGGTCTGATTCGACCTAGGATCGCAGGACCGCCCGCATGATCGCCCCGGAAGTCCGCCGGCTGCTCGACACGGCACGCGCCCTCCTGCCTCGCGAGACGGAGTGGAGCATGATGAACTCCGTTCCCGCCGGGCACACGGGTCGCCTGGATCCCTCCCTGCCCGAGACGTACCGCGAGTACCTCGGTGTCGTCGACGGCGGCATCTTCAGCGCGGTGGTCCTGCATGACGCCGGGTACGCCGCCCGGAGCCAGTTCCTCGCGGATACCGTCGACGGCGCCCCGGTCACTCTGGGACAGCAGGACTGGTTCTGTTTCGGCAAGATCAATGAGGACCCGCTCTTCCTGCGGCGCGCCGACGGTACCGTGTGGGGTTTTCCCGACCAGGGTGTCATCTGGTGGCAGAGCGATGTCTTCGAGCAGTGGGGCGACGACCTGAACGCCTTTCTCCGCGACACCGTCTTCGGCTCCGGCTACCGGACCATCAGCGGTACCGAAGACGAGGATCCCTGGTGGCAGGTGCTGCGGGAGATGGGGCGGGTCTGAGGCCGGGGCCGTGCGGGAGGGCGCCCGGCGCGAGGCCGCCTCCGGTGTGTCGCGGACGAACGCCACCACCGAGGGGTCGTAGAGGGCAGCGCGCCATAGGGGTTGTCGGTGTCGGGGAGGAAGGTGGCCTCGCCGTCGAAGAGGAAGATCGGATCCCCGGCCCGCGCGCCGGCTCCCATCCGGTCGGGACGCCGCCTCCTGTGCCGGTCAGAGGCCCGGTGTCGGCGTTCCGGTGCCCGGTGCTACAGTGCCGAACAGGTGCTATCAGAGCATCTGCCGACGAGGGTGGCCGTACCGGTTCCGCGTAAAGACGGCCTCGTTGGAGGCTGAAATGCCGAAGACGCCCGATCCCCTCGACCGCGACGAAGCGGTCACAGCGCGACATGAATCCCCGCACCATGAGCACGGCGACGGTCCGTCGCCTTCCCCTTCGCACTCCCACTCCCACAGTCATGGGCACGCCCACTCGCACAGCGACGCCTTCGCCGCGAAGGAAGGCAAATGGGCGCAGCTGGCCGAGGAGCGGATCTCCCTCTTCCGGCATGACGAGGAGATCCAGCGGGGCCTGGCGCACGGATTGCCCGGGTCCCCGACGCTCGTCGACAAGACGATCCCGACGTTCTCACGCGGTGAACTGCCGCACTTCGCCGGTGAACGGGGGACGTTCCTCAAGTCCCCCTTCCTGGAGGACGTGAACGAGGTCGAGGACGCCGAGGTGGCCGTCTTCGGCGCGCCCCTCGACTCCGGTGCCACCTACCGGCCCGGAGCCCGGTTCGGCCCGCAGGGCATCCGGCGGTCCACGAACCTGTTCGGTACCTACTGCTTCGAGCTGGGCGTCGATCTGCGCGAGCAGCTCAACATGGTCGACATCGGCGACGTGTTCACCATCCCCGGCAATCTGGAGAAGTCGTTCGACCAGATCAGCCAGGCGATGGCGCATGTCTACCAGCGGGGGGTGTTCCCGGTCATCCTGGGCGGTGACCACTCCATCGGATACCCCACCATCCGGGGCATGGCGCCGTACGTCGACGGGAACATCGGGATCATCCACTTCGACCGGCATGTGGACACCCAGGAGACCGATCTCGACGAACGTATGCACACCACGCCGTGGTTCCACGCGACGAACATCAAGAACGCGCCCGCGACCAATCTGGTCCAGGTCGGCATCGGCGGCTGGCAGGCGCCGCGCGCCGGGGTCAAGGTCGGGCGGGAGCGCGGCACCACGGTGATCACGGTGGGCGACGTCGAACGGGTCGGGATCGACAAGGTCGCCGAGATCGCGCTGGAGACGGCGTGGAAGGGTGCCAAGGCGGTCTATCTCTCCTTCGACATCGACGTCATCGACGCGGGCTTCGTCCCCGGCACCGGCTGGCCGGAACCCGGCGGGCTGTTGCCGCGGGAAGCCCTCAACCTCATCAGGAAGATCTCGGCACCCGGCCTCGCCGGACTGGAGGTCGTCGAGTGCGCCCCGCCGTACGACTGGGCGGAACAGACGGCGTTGCTCAGCTCGCGGGTGATCCTGGACTCGCTCGCCGTACTGGTCAAGGAAGGACATCTGGGTCGGAAGGCGGCGGTCAAGGACCGGCACGCGTGGGGGCCGCCGACGGCGCTCTGACAGCGCTCGGACAGCGCTCTGAGGGCGGTGGTCGGCCGGGGTCGTGACCCGATCCCGCCGCCGTGACGTCGGGCGCAGCCCGGCCGGGGTGCCGACGGGCCGGGAGCGGCGATCGCTCCCGGCCCGTGGTCGGCGCGCCGCGTGACCGCGCGATCCGGGGTTCCCCGGTGAACACCCGCGATCCAGCCGGCCGGCGGTGTCGGTGACCTGGACGTCGATTTTGGGGCCGTAGAAGGCGGCTTCTCCCTCGGTGGCTTCGTAGGGCAGTCCTGAGTGGTCGAGGATGTCGGTGAGCTGGATGGCCCGTACCCGGGTCAGTCCGCCGAGTACGCCGGAGAGTTCGGAGCGGTACATGCCGCCGAGTTCGGCGATGCGCAGGGGCAGTTCGCGGTAGCTGTGGGAGCGGGAGCGGTAGATCACGGCGTGGTGGGGGCAGAGGCTGGGGCGCAGGACGATCTGCTCTCCGCCGAGGTCCATCGGGGGGAACATGTCGTCGCTGTAGTGGGCCCAGTGTCCGGAGATCTCGTACAGTTCCCGCTTGCCGAGGACGGGTGAGTACACGTGCTGGTAGCCCGCTCGCCGTTCGGCGGCGCGGATGTACTCCTCGGCACCCGCGCGGCGACCTCACGGTAGGCGCCGTCCAGCGGCGCGGCCCTTGCCGCCGGGTGGGGGAGTTCGGCTCGGGGTGCGGCGCGGACAGTACCGGACGCCGCCGGGAGTCCGTGAGCAAGCCCGTGCCGATCCCGGCGGGCCCGGCCTTCTTGCGCCTCGTCAGGTCCGGCAGCGACTTCGACGCCTTCAGGACTGGCAGGCCCCCGGCTCAGCCGGAGTGTGCTGAGCCGTCGGGGTCCGTGGGGCGAGGGCGTCAGGCGTGGCGGCGGGGGCGGACCGGGGTGTCAGCCGGGCGACCAGTACGGCGAGTACCACGCCGCCCGCGACGGTCAGCGCCGCCCATCCCGGCAATGTGCCGGCGCCGGCGCCCCCGGAGAGCAGGGCGCCCCCCAGCGCCGACCCCGTGGCGGAACCGAGGTACATCGCGGCCATCTGGAGGGCGACGACGGACATGGCCTGCTCGGTGCGGTCCCGGGTGAGCGCCTGTTGCAGGACCGGCACGCTGATCCAGCCGCTCGCACCCCACACCGCGGTGGCGATCAGCCATGCCGCGGGGTCGTCGACGAGCCAGACGACGAGGAGGGAGGCGAGGAGGAAAGCCGGGACGACCGGCATCAGCCGTCGGGGGCCCAGCGTGTCCAGTGGTCTGCCGATCAGGCCGGAACCGAGTACGCCGCCGATGCCCCAGGCCCATACGAGTGCGAAGCCCCAGCCGTCCAGGCCGCTTTCGTCGGCCATCGGCAGCAGATAGGTGTAGAGACCGAGGCTCGCCAGCCCCAGGACGAAGGAGAGCGCGATGCCGAGGGCGACGCGTGGGCTCCTGAGCGCGGCGCCGTTCCCCGAGCGGCGGGAGTCGGGAAGCCGTGGCAGCGTGCCGGAGCGCAGGGCGAGGGCGAGCATACTCAGGACGCCGATGAGCACGACGAAGCCCATCGTCCCGCGCCACCCCACCTGTTCGCCGATCAGCATGCCCAGCGGCACGCCGGCGACGGTCCCGGTGGAAAGGCCGAAGGTGACCATCGCCATCGCGCGCCCGCGCTCGTGGTCCGCCACGAGGGCTCCGGCCGTCGCCGTGGCGACCGCGGTGAGCACGCCGGCCCCCGCGCCCGCGACCACGCGGGAGGCCAGGAAGACACCCAGTGTCGGTGCCAGCGCCGTGGCGAGGTTGCCGAGGTTGAACGTACCGAGCGCGACCAGCAGCCCGGTACGGGTCGACCCGCCGACCAGGACGCGCGAGAGTAACGGGCCCGCAGCCGCGTAGGCGGCTGTGAACGCGGTGACACCCAGTCCGATCGCGCCGGCCGTCGTGGCCAGGGAGCCGGCCATGTCCGGCAGGACACCGGCCAGCACATAGGCGTCGATACCCAGGGAGACCGCGGCGACGACCAGCGGCCAGATCTTTCCGATCACGCGACATCCCCCTCGGCCCCGGCCCCGGCCGCGTCCTCGTAACCGGCCAGGACCGTCCGAACCAGGCCGGGGAACCGGGCCTCGAGGTCCTCGGCGCGCAGCCGGATCAGGCACTTGCGTCCCTCGGCGCGGACGAAGACCACCCCGGACTCCCGCAGCAGGCCGGTGTGATGGGTCAGCGTCGAGCGCGGCAGGTCGGGGCCGAGCTCCAGGCTGTCGACCTCCCCGCGCTCGGTGAGGACGCGGACCATCGTCAGGCGCAGGGGCTCACTGAGCGCGAACAGCACGCGCGGGAGCGCGATCTCAGCCGTATCGGGATGGTGGTACGTGCGGGCAGCCGCCATCGCTGCACTCCAATCGTTCGGGAATTCTCGAACGAATATAGTGCGGGAATTCTCGAACGATCAACCCCCGGCGGCACGGTCTCGCACCGGTGCCCCTGTCGCGCGGGGGTCGCGGGCCGCCCCGCGAACCCGGGGTGGGTGAGGGGTGGTGGTCGAACGGGCCGATCCGTATCCGTCCCGGCCGGTGCTGGCTGGTTTCCGCTGCTCACGGCGGGTGCCCTTGCTCCCGTGGACACGTGCGACCTAGGGTGAATGCGCTTTCATCGTGCATCGGCCCCGGCCCTGCGCGGGACATCCACGAGACAGAAGAAGCGGACGGTCGGTCTGCGTGAGCGCCCCCACTGTGTACGACGTCGCCGAGAAATCCGGCGTCTCCATCGCGACGGTGTCCCGGGTCTACCGGAACCCCGATTCGGTACGCGCCGGGACCCGGGAACGGGTCCTGGAGGCCGCCCGGGAGCTGGGGTACGTACCGAGCGGCAGTGCGCGAGGGCTGGCCAGCCGGGCCACCGGTGTCCTCGGGCTCTGCTTCCCCGACTACGCCGATCCCGACGCCGAGGCGGACGCCGCCGACGCCGATGACGACGACTCCGCCGTGATGCTCTACTCGGACCAGATCATCCGGGGGATGGAGCGCGCCGCCAGGCGCCACGGCTACGCCCTGCTCATCGCGGCGTCCCTGGAAGGCGGGCCCAGAAGCCTGGTGGAGCAGGTCGCCGGACGGGTCGACGGCTTCGCGGTCCTGGCGCGTACCGTGCCCACCGAGGAGTTGGAGATCATCTCGCGGCGGCTGCCGGTGGTCATGCTGGCCGGGCCGCGCGAGATCGACCACCTCGACCACATCGAGGTCGCCAACGCCGAGGGCGAGCGCGAGCTGACCCGTCATCTCGTCCGGGACCACGGACTGCGCCGGCTGGCCTTCGTCGGCGGGGAACGGGACTCGCCGGACGCCGAGGCCAGGTTCGACGGCTTCCGCGAGGCGTGCCGGGACGCGGGGATCGCGGTGGCGGGCGAGCCGGACGTCCGGGTCACGATGATGACCCAGGCCGAAGGGGCGCGGGCGACCGATGCCCTGCTCGACCGGCCGGGACCGCGCCCGGAGGCGTTGCTGTTCGCGAACGACCAGATGGCGATCGGCGCGCTGCACGCCCTGGAGCGCCGGGGTGTCCGGGTGCCAGGCGACATGGCCGTCGTGGGGTTCGACGGCATCCCCCTGAGCCGGATCGTGCGCCCGGCGCTGGCGACGGTCCGGCAGCCGATGCGGCGACTGGGGGAGGAGGCGGTGGATCTGCTCGTCCGCCGGCTCGGCGACCGCTCGCGGGAGCCCGTCTCCTTGATGCTGCCCGTCTCGGTGGCGCGGCGGGGCAGCTGCGGCTGCCCCGTGACGTCTCCCGCCTGAGCCGCCGTACGGCGAATACCCCGCCTCCCGCCCGGCGCCGACCCGCCGGGCGGGAGGCTTTTCCGTCCCCGTGGGGAGGGCGTTCCGCCGCCCATGAGAGCCCCGCATCCGCTGCGGCGGATGCGGGATGCGCCACAGGGGCTTCCGGTTCGCGAACGGCACGATCTAGCGTGCGGAGGAGGCCATTCCGAATGGCCGCGCCGTTACGCAAGCGTTACCTCAAGGGTTCTTGTGGATGTCCGAGGGCTGGCGCAGGGTGATGTATGCGCTTACAGGCAGCGCATACATCACCGGTTTGGGATATGCCGGACGCTCAAGGAGGAGCCCCATGCACCGCACCACCGGATCAGCCTCGGCCGCCCTCGTCCTCGCGGCCCTGCTCTCGCTCTCGGCGTGCGGCGGCTCCGGTGGGTCCCAGGCGGCGGCCGACGAGGAGCAGACACTGACGGTCTGGGCCATGGGCACCGAGGGCGAGAAGCTGGGCGCCGTCGCCGACGCGTACGAGAAGAAGAATCCGCACATCACCGTGAAGGTGACCCCGGTCGGCTGGGACGTGGCCCATCAGAAGCAGGTCTCCGCCGCCGCGGCCGGGAAGCTGCCCGATGTGATGCAGATGGGCAGCACCTTCATGGGCGAGTTCGCCGAACTCGGCGTCCTGGAGCCCGTCGACACCGGCACGTTCCGCAAGGACGACTTCTTCGACGCGTCCTGGGAGAGCAATGTGGTCGACGGCGAGGTCTACGGGGTGCCCTGGTACACCGAGGCCCGTGTGCTGTACTACCGGACCGATCTGGCGCGTCAGGCCGGGATCACGAAGCCGCCGACGACCTGGGCGGAGATGTCGGCGCTCGCCACCGCCTACCAGAAGCAGGCGAAGGCCACCTGGGGCATCTCCCTCCAGCCCTACAACCTCGACGCCTGGCAGACCTGGCTGCCGTTCTTCTACTCGGCCGGCGGCGAGCTGACCAAGGACGGCAAGCCCGCCCTCGACAGCCCCGCCGCGGTCACCGCCCTCGCGGAGTACGGCGCGTACTTCGACAAGGGGCTGTCGAAGAAGAGCGTCCAGCCCGGCTACGACGTGGTCAAGGACTTCGGCAACGGCAGCGTCCCGATGTTCCTGTCCGGCCCCTGGCAGACCACGAACATCGCCGAGAACCAGCCCCAGCTCAAGGGGAAGTGGGCCGTGGCCCCACTGCCCGCCGGGGCCTCGTCCACCTCCTGGGCCGGCGGCTCCAGCCTGGTGATCTCGAAGGACAGTGAGCACAAGGCCGCCGCCGCGGACTTCATCGCCCATCTCGCCGCTCCCGCGACCCAGGCCGACTGGTACGAGCGCACCACCGACCTGCCCGCCAACAAGGCCGCCTGGGAGCAGGGCAAGCTCGCGAGCGACCCGGCGGCCCGGGTCTTCCGCACCCAGCTGGAGAGCGCCAAGGCCATCCCGGCGCTCGCGGAGTGGGCCGAGATCGGGTCGAAGATCGACGCCGCCGTCGAGTCGGTGACCCAGGGCAAGGCCACACCGGAGCAGGCCGCGAAGAAGATGCAGTCCGAGACCGCGCCGCTGGTCGGCTAGAGCATGAGCACCGTCACCGAACCGGCCGCCGGGGCCGCCGCCCCGACGTCCCCGGCCGCGCCCGCGTCCCGCGGCCCCCGGCGCTCCAAGCGGCGGGCGGGCACCCACCATCTGGCGGGCTGGCTGTTCTCCACCCCCTTCCTGGTGCTGTTCGCCGTCTTCATGGCGATGCCGATCCTCGCCACCCTGGCGATGAGCTTCACCGACTTCGGCCTCCGCAATGTCACCGACCCGCTCTCCGCGGAGTTCATCGGCTTCGAGAACTACACCCGGCTCTTCGAGGACGAGAAGTTCCTCCAGGCGCTCTTCAACACGGGGTACTTCGTCGTCGTCGGCGTCCCCCTGACCATCGGCGCGGGACTCGTCGTCGCCGTCCTGCTCAACAACGGCATCGACCGGCTGCGTACCTTCTTCCGGATCGGTTTCTACGCCCCCGTCGTCACCAGCATCGTGGCCATCGCCGTCGTCTGGCGCTTCGTCCTCGACCCGGCCGACGGCCTGGTCGCGGGGATCGCCGCCGAACTGGGCACCACCGCACCCGACTTCCTGGGCTCCGAGACCCTGGCGATGCCGTCCCTCATCGTGATGGCGATCTGGCGGAACCTCGGCACGGTGATGGTCCTCTTCATCGCGGGCCTCCAGGCCATCCCCGCCGAGGTCCGCGAGGCGGCCCGGCTCGACGGCGCCGGTATGTGGCAGGAGTTCCGCTCGATCACCGTTCCGCTGCTGCGGCCCACCCTGCTGTACGCGACCGTGATCACCACCATCGGCTATCTCAACGTCTTCGAGGAACCGTTCGTCATGACGAACGGCGGCCCCTCCAACAGCACTCTCACCGTCTCCTTGAACATGTACCGGGAAGGCTTCAGCTTCTTCCATATGGGCTACGCGAGCGCCATGGCCTATGTGCTGTTCGTCGTGATCATGGCTGTCACGGTGCTCCAGCTGCGTCTGCTGAAGGACAACACGAAATGAGCGGCACCGCCCGGACGAACCGGATGAAGAAGCCCGCCGCCTACCTCCTGCTGGGCGCGGGACTGGTCCTGATGGCTGCCCCCTTCCTCTGGATGGCGCTCTCCGCCTTCAAGACGAAGCCGGACCTGGCCGCCAGCCCCCCGGTGTGGATCCCCACCGAGTGGACCCTCGCCAACTTCCGCGAGCTGCTCGACCTCCTCGACCTGCCCCGCTACTTCCTGAACTCGACCATCGTCGCCACCCTGGTCACCCTCTCCAACCTGGTCTTCTGCTCGATGCTGGGGTACGCCCTGGCCAAGCTGGACTTCGCGGGCCGCAACAAGGTCTTCGCCCTGGTCCTGGGCGCCCTGATGGTGCCCGGGAACCTGATGCTGCTGCCGCTGTTCGTCCTCATGAGCAAGATGCAGCTCATCGATTCCTATGCCGGGCTCGTCCTCCCCTTCGCCGCGGGCGCCTTCGGGGTCTTCCTGATGCGCCAGTTCATGGTGTCGGTCCCGGACGAGCTGCTGGAAGCGGCCCGGCTGGACGGCGCGGGGGAGTGGTACATCTTCTGGCGGATCGTGATGCCGCTGGTGAAGCCGGCGCTCGCGACCCTGGCGATCCTCACCTTCCTCCAGTCGTGGAACAACTTCGTCTGGCCCCTGATCGCCACCAACGACCCCGACAAATACACCCTGCCCGTGGCCCTGGCGACCTTCGCCACCGACCCCAACCGGGCCAACGGTGCCAACGGAGTCCTGATGGCCGGGTCCTTCCTGGTCGTCCTCCCCGTGCTGCTGATCTTCGCCGTGCTCCAGCGGCACTTCACCCAGGGCATCGCCACCGCCGGGCTCAAGTAGCCCGCCGGCCGCGCCTCCGTCCCCCTTCCTTCTCCGGCTCCTTCCCCTGCCACCGGACACCCCGTCCCCGGCGGCGTCCGCCGCCATGCCCCCGACGAAGAGGTCTGTACTGCCATGAGCGACAAGTCCACCGCCCACGCCGACTGGGATTCCCGTATCGGCAAGCCCAGCGACAACCGGATCACCGGGGTCGGAGAACTGCCGCCGCCGGGCGGGCTGCTCGCCGTCGGCGGGACCGGCCATGTCCTGCTGGACTGGGAGCCCGTCGAGGGCGCGCTCGGTTATCTCGTCCACCGGGCCGACCGCGCCGACGGCCCCTACGAGCCCCTCGACCACCTCGGCGGCGATGTGCTCGCCGTCCCGCACCCGCCGTACGCCGACACCCTGGCCGAGCCCGGCCGCGACTACTACTACAAGGTCGCCACCTGGTCCGACGGCGGCGCCGGGCAACAATCCGGCACCGTCACCGGGCGGCCCCGGGCCGCGGGCGACACTCCCGCCCCGGTCGCGGTCGCCGTCGACGCCTCCGCCACGCCCGTCGCGCTCCCCCCGGTATGGAACCGGATGATCGGCGCCGAACACTTCTCCCTGCTGCTGTGGGACGAGCCCGGCCCCGGCGGCTCCGACGTCGCGGCCGAGTACGCCGAGTCCCTGGGCATCGTCCGGGACGAACTCGGGGTACGCACCGTCCGCGCGCACGGCACCTTCCTGCCGGAGACCGTCGCCGTCGGACCCGACGGGTCCTTCGACTTCACCGGCCTCGACGCCGTCTACGACCGCTTCCTCGCCACCGGGCTCAAGCCCGTGGTCGAACTCTCCTTCATGCCGCGGGAACTCACCGCCGACCCCGACTACACCGTCTTCGCCTACCAGGCGCAGGTCTCCGTCCCGGCGGAGTGGGAGCGCTGGGGCGACCTGTGCCGGGACCTCACCGTCCACCTCCAGGACCGCTACGGCCGGGACGAGGTCGCCGGGTGGGAGTTCGAGGTGTGGAACGAGGCCAATCTGGAGGTGTTCTGGAACGGCACCCAGGACGACTACCACCGGCTGTACGAGATCGCCGTCACGGCCGTCAAGGGTGTCGACGAGCGCATCCGCGTCGGCGGACCGTCCTCCGCCGCCGCGGGCTGGGTCGGCGCCCTGCTCGAACACTGCCGTCAGCACGACGTCCCCGTCGACTTCGTCTCCACCCACACCTACGGCAACGCCCCCCTCGACTTCCGCCCCATGACCCGAGGCTTCGCCGAGGCCACCGGCCGGGCCGAGCCCGAGATCCTCTGGACCGAGTGGGGCGTCACCCCGACCCACTTCCACCCCGTCAGCGACTCCGTCTTCGCCGCCCCCTTCGTCCTGCGCGGCATGCGGAGCGCCCTCGACTCCGCCGACTGCCTCGCCTACTGGGTGGCCTCCGACCAGTTCGAGGAGCTGGGCTGGCCGCCCCGCCTCTTCCACGGCGGCTTCGGTCTGCTGACCGTCGGCAATCTGCGCAAGCCGCGCTTCTGGGCGCTGCGGCTGCTGACCCTCCTCCAGGGCGGCCGGATCCCCGCCGTGGCGACCGGGGACGGGGCACAGGCCCTGGTCGAATGCCTGGCCACCAGGGTCGACGACGCCTCCTCCGTCGACGTCCTGCTCTGGAACGGCACCCTCGACCAGTCGAAGATCGGCGGATCGGCCGCCCTCGACCGGACCACGACCGTCACGGTCTCCGGTCTCGAGCCGGGCACGGCCCACTCCGTGACCTCCCACCGCGTCGACGAGGAACACGGCAACATCCAGGCCGTCTGGAACGCCATGGGCGGCGGCGACTGGCCCGACGCCGGACAGTGGGAGGCGCTGCGCGCCGCCGACCGGCTGCCGGATGAGGACCTCGGCACCCACCGGGCCGACGCGGACGGCCGTCTCACCCTCACCGTCGACCTGCCCAACCCGGGCATCCGCCACCTCCACGTCGCCCGCGGCTGACCCGGCCCGCACACCGACCCCGGGGCCGGGCGGCGCGCCCACCACGACCGCCGCACCGCCCGCCCCGGACCGCGCGAGCCACCGGACCCCGACAGCCGACGGCCCCCGTGCCCGCACCCGCACCCACGCCCGCACCCGCGGCCGAGCCCACGCCCGTGCCCCGCGCGCCCGCGGCCGACACCGCGGCCGCCCCCGGCGCCGTACCCCCGTCCGTTTTCTCGCCGCACCCCCGTCCGCACGCCCGCATCCACCCACGGGAGCTGGATCCTCATGGAACGTCTCGACCGTCGCGCACTGCTGACCGCAGCGGGCACCGGGGCCGCCGCCCTCGCCCTGCCCGTGCTGACCGCCCCGACCGCCGCCGCGCAGGCTCCCCGCCGGGGCGGGCAGCAGCCCGGACAGGGCACGGACGGCGGATGGATCACCGAAGCTCCGCATACCTCTGATACACCGCTGCTCCGCACCTGGTTCCGCGACACCTATCACTCGATCGTGGCCATGACGACGGACTTCGGTCTCACCGCCGACAAGGCCGACCTCAGCCGGCCGGGACGCCCCGTCCCCTCCCGCAACACCTCACCCACCAACATCGGCTGCGGCCTGTGGTCCACGGCCGCCGCCGCGGGTCTCGGCGTCATCGACCGCGCCACCCTCCACCGCCGGCTCGACCACATGGTCGGCGCCGTCGAGAAGCTCGACCGCCACCACGGATGGTGGGTCAACTGGTACGACGCCTACGACGGTTCCGTCCTCACCCGCTGGCCCGAGACCGGCGCCCCCGTCCGGCCCTTCCTCTCCTCCGTCGACAACGCCTGGCTCGTCACCGGCCTGAGGATCGCCGCCGACGCGTCCCCCCGGCTGCGCCGCCGTGTCGACCGGATCCTCGCCACCGCCGACTGGTCGTACTTCTACACCCCCTACGACCCCGCCGACCCGGTCGCCGGGCCCGGCCAGCTCCGCGGCGGCTTCTGGACCGACACCGGCGAACCCACGGGACACCACTACGGCGCCCTCAACACCGAGCCCCGGATGGCGAGCTACCTCGGCATCGCCGACGGCTCACTCCCCACCGACCACTACTGGCACCTGCTGCGCACGATGCTCCCCGAGCACGGCCAGGAGCAGCCGCCCGGGGGCGCGTACACCGTCGTCGACGGCGTCCGGGTGTGGAACGGCCACTACACCCACCGCGGCCGCAAGCTCGTCCCGACCTGGGGCGGCTCGATGTTCGAGGCCCTCATGGTGCCCCTCTTCGTCCCCGAACCCGAATGGGCCCGCCGCTCCTGGGGACTGACCCACCGGCGGTACGTCCGCTCCCAGATCGAGCACGGCATGGTGGAGGAGGAGTACGGCTACTGGGGCTTCTCACCGGCGAACATCCCCGACGGCGGATACCGGGAGTACGGCGTGGACGCGCTCGGCATGCAGACCGAGGGCTACCTGTCCGACGGCGTCGTCACCCCGCACGCCGCGATGCTGGCCCTCCCGTACGCCCGCGCCGAGGCGATCGCCAATCTGAAGGCCCTCGCACGGGACTTCGGCGCGTACCACGACGGCTACGGCTTCCGGGACTCGGTCGATGTCCGCACCGGCCGGGTCAGCGACTTCGTCCTCGCCCTCGACCAGGGCATGATCGCGGCCGCGCTCGCCCAGGAACTGCGGCCGGGACTGCTCCAGCGTCCCTTCCGTACCGGCGGCTTCGCCTCCCGTGTCCGGCCGCTGCTGGCCCGGGAGCGTTTCAGTATCTGAGTCCGAACGTCCCGCGCGGCGCCGGCCGCACGGACCGCACCGGACCGTCCCGCCCGGAGCACCCGGGCGGGAGGACGGTCCGACGTGGCGCGGTCTGCCCGGTCAGGCGGCGGAGCCGACCCGGGACGGGCAGGTCCGGCCGAAGAACGCGCCGTATCCCGCCGGCAGCCGGTCGATCGTGCGGGCCGTCAGCACGGGCCCGGCGACCCGGGCGACCGTCGCGCACACGGCCTCGGTGGCCCAGCGCGCCGTCGCGGTCGTCCCACCGGTCCGCTCGGCGACATCCCGGACGAAGGCGGGCGGTACGAGCGGTTCCGCCCCGGCCGCCTCACCGGCGAGTGCCCCGGCTGTCTCACCGGCGAGCGCATCGGCCGCCTCGGGCGGCAGTACGGCGGCGAGCGCCGAACGGTCGGGAGCCGCCAGCTGCCGCCCGAGGGCGGCGAGTACCGGCCTGGTCGCGCGTTCCGCCTGTGCTCTCGTGGCGTACGCGCCGTCGTAGCGGATCCTCTCCAGCATTCCGGCGAAAGCGGGGCTCGTGTGACGGCTGCCCAGGGGCAGGGGCGGGCGCGTGTCCGGCGGGGTGTGTGCGGTCTGGTGCATGACTGACGTGGAACCTCTCCCGTATCGGGTGGTGCTGTGGCGTCACTCGGGTGGACGCACCTACCCCCGTTCCGGGCGCTTACACCAGGAGGGCCACTCCGCGCCATACCCGCGACACATCCGGCCGTGTTCCGTGCCCTCCCCGCCCAGGACGGGCGGCCCGGAGAAACTCGGTGGCCCCCCGTCCCGTCCGGTGGTGAGACTGGCCGGGTGACGCTTCATCAGAACGAGATCCCGGTCGACGAGACGCTGGTCCGGTCGCTGCTGACGGCCCAGCGCCCGGAGTGGGCCGCCCTGCCCCTGTCGCCCGCGGGCGCCGGAACGGACAACACCATGTACCGCCTGGGCGACGACCTGTTGGTGCGCCTTCCGCGCACCCCCGACCACGAGCGGTCCGTACGGAAGGAACAGGAGTGGCTGCCCCGTCTGGCACCCCTTCTGCCCCGACCCGTCCCCGAGCCCGTCCACGCCGGAACGCCCACCGGCGCCTTCCCCCTGGCCTGGTCGGTCTACCGCTGGATCGACGGTGAGGTGGCGGGCCCCGACACCGTCCGGGACTGGGCCGCCTTCGGAGCCGACCTGGCCGCGTTCGTGGCCGGTCTGCACCGCGTCGACCTCATGGGGGCGATCCGCGCCAACGGCCTGGACGGGTACCGCGGCGGCGGCCTGACGCCGTGCGACCCGTGGGTCGGCCGGGCCCTCGACGACTGCCGGAGCTTCGCGGACCCCGGACTGGACGTCGACACCCTGGAACGGCTCTGGCGCGCCGGGCTCGCGCTCCCCGACCCCACCGGACCCCTCGGGTGGCTCCACGGCGACCTCAAGCCCACCAATCTCCTGACCCGGGACGGCGGGCTGCACGCCGTGATCGACTTCGGCGGGCTCTCGGTCGGCTTCCCCGACGCCGAACACGCGGCCGTCTGGGATCTGCCGCCGGCCGCACGGCAGGCGTATTGGGACGCCCTCCGCATCGACGACGCGACGTGGACCCGGGCCCGCGCCTGGGCCGTCGCGGTGGGTGTCAGCGGGCTCTCCTACTACCGGGACACCTTCCCCGCCTTCACCGCCGAGTGCCGGGCCCGCCTCGGGGCGATCCTCGACGACGCGACCGCGCGCTGACCGGCGGGGTACGCCGGCCGTCCTCAGCCCCCGAGCAGGTCCAGTACTCGCGGCCAGCCGTCGGCCTTGGCCCGCGCGTCGGCCTGCCGGGTGCCTCCCATCGAGACCGTGCCCTCGATCAGCGGACTCCGGTACCGCAGACCGATCGAGGTGTACGGAAACATCCCCACACCGTGCCCGGCTCCGGGATAGACGAGAGCCCGGTGCCGTCCGCCCGACGCGCCCCGCCGCTCACCGATGTCCCGGGCACCGACCGCCGACGGCCACAGCCCGTCGGCGTCACCGGCGATCGCCAGCACCGTGCCGCGCACCCGGTCCAGGGGGATGGGCCGGTGCTCGACCGGCTTGCCGCCCTTCGTCCAGGCGGGCTGCTTGCTGTCGGGGAAGGCGCGATGGGTGTTCTGGCTCGGCGCGTAGACGACGACGTCGTGGACGAGGTCCGGGTAGTGGTGGGCCAGGAGCTGTGCCGCCTCGGAGCCGCGCGAGTAGCCGATGACGGACGCCCGCCGCGATCCCGTGCCGTACGTCCGGTTCAGCAAACGGGCGGCCTTCGCGAAGTACTCCAGCTCGATCCGCTCCAGCTCGTCGGGGCGCTCGGGGCAGCCGAAGTAGCACAGGGTGAGTACGGGATGCCCGCGGGAGGCCAGCAGCGCGGCGGCGTGCTTGTCGCCGACACCCCCGTTCGAGCCGCCGAAGCTGAGGACCGGCGGGCGGCGGGGGACGTCGGCCGGTGGTACGTACAACGACCCCTTGACCCCGTCCCCGGCGACGGAGAGGGCCCGGTGCGTGACACCCTCGCGCATCCAGGTACGGGTCAGCGCGCGGCTCGCGACCCGCTCACCGTCGACATGGACCTCCAGCCGGATGTCGTACGAGGGCTGCTCCTCCGGCCATCGCGCGACGAACGTCGCCTCGTCGGCCGGCCCCCGGTCCGGGTTCATCGACCAGAAGAGGCCCATCCCGTCGGCCGTCCGGTACGTTCCCCCCTTCGGCGCGGCGCGGGTCGGATCCACCACGCCCTTCTCGTCGGCGGCGAAGGTGGCCCGGCCGGTCCACGACACGCCCGAGAAGTCCGTCGCCTTCGAGACGACGGTCGCCTCCCGGCCCGCGGCCAGGCCGGTCACCCGGATCCGTACCGGCTCGTCGGCGTACGCCACCGGCTTGTCGACGTCGATCCGCACCTCGCGGTCGTCCTCGCCGCCGCCACGGCCGCCGCATCCCGCGGTGAACAGCAGCGCGAGGCCCAAGGACGCTGCAGTCGCCCGCAGTCCGTGTCGCATCTTCCCCAACCCCCGTACGCCGGACGACGCCCGCCGCGAATGTCGCATCCGTCTGCCACGCGGGCCCGGATGGAGATCGTCACCGGGGCGTCGTCGCGGCGTCAAGAAATCACGTGGGCGAGCGTCCCGGGCCGGGGCGCGGCGCCGGAGCCGTAGCGCCGGGGAACCGCCGTCGGTAGCGCAGCAGGAGCAGGGCGGCGTAACAGACGGCGAACGACGTCCAGGCCGTGTACAGACCGGGGAGGCCGAGCCCCAGATGGACACCGAGCAGCCAGCCGAAGGGGATGAGCAGCACATAGTCCGAGGTGATGGACGCGATCATCACCGAGCGGGTGTCCCCGGCGGCCCGCAGCAGGGCGCCCAGCGGCATGGCGAGCACCATGGGCGCCATGCTGAGCAGGGCCAGGGGGATGGCCTCCCAGGCCAGTTCGGCGACGGCCGGGTCGTCGGTGACGGCGGAGATCAGGGGGCCGCCGACGGCGAGCACCGCGACGGCAGGGAGGGCGAACACGAGCAGGGTCAGCCGGGTGCCCGCCCGGCCCCAGGCCCGGGCGCGGACGGGGTCGCCGCGGCCGAGTTCCTGCCCGGCCAGGACCGTCACCGCGGACGCCCCGGACGCGAGGACGGTGAAGACGACGAGCAGGAGGTTGTCGACGATGCGGTAGGCCGCGAGGTCGTGCGTGCCCATCCGGGCGGCGAAGCCCGCCAGGGCGGCCTCGTTGAGATAGCCGACGCCCAGGGTGCTCATCTCCGGCCAGCCGATCCGCCACAGACCGCGGGTGATCTCCCGGGAGTCGCCGCCCGTCCCGCCCGTGTCGGCGGGGCGACGGAGCAAGCGCGGCCGGGAGTACGCCAGCAGATAGCCGGTCCCGGCGGCGGTCGCGGCGAGGGTGGCGAGGGCGGCACCGGTGACACCGAGGCCCGTTCCGAAGATCAGCAGCAGGCCCAGGGGCAGATTGACCGCGTTGGCCAGCAGCGCCGTGTACATCGATACCCGGGTGGCGCCGATTCCGGCGCAGGCGGCCTGGAGGGTGAAGGAGACCGCGGCGACGGGCACGGCGAAGGCGAGGACCCGCAGATAGGCGGTACCGGGCCCGATCAGATCGTCCTCGGCCCCGAGCAGGGTCAGTACGGGCGTGGCCGCGACGAACAGCACCGCCCCGACGACGGCTCCGGCGGCGACCGCCGTCACGGTACCGGCCCTGGCCACCCGCGCGACCTCGTCGGGGCGGCCCGCCCCGTGGCACTGGGCGACCCGCACCTGGACGGCGGTCGCCCAGCCGCGCACCACGATGAGGGCGATCAGATAGACGGGGGCCGCGAGCGCGAAGGCGCTCAGGGCCCGGGTGGACAGCCGGGCGAGCATGACCGTGTCCACGACGTTCAGGGTGATCTGGGTGAGGCCGGCGATCAGCAGGGGATACGCCGGCGCCCAGACCCCGCGGACGGACGGGCGTACCGCATCACCGTCCGCGGGGTTCTTCGAGGGAAGCGGCGCGTCGCCGTCCGTCTTCGGACCGGCTCCCGTGGGATGGCCTTCGTCGTCGCGGTCGTTCACAGGGCGGCCTGGGCGGCTTCCAGGAGTTCGGCGTCGCGGTCGAGGAGGATCAGGGTGTCGACCCGGGAGTCCTTCCAGGCGAGGATCCGGTCGACGATCGCCGGAAGGGGGCCGAGGAGCGTCGTCTCGTCGAGCAGGGTGTCGGGTACGGCCGCGACGGCGTCCGCCTTGCGGCCGTCGGCGAGCAGCGCCCTGATGTCACGGGCCCGGCCCTCGTACCCCATCCGACAGGCGACGTCGAAGTAGGTGTTGCGGGCCCCGGGGCCGACCGCCCCCACCAGATGGGCGAAGAGCGGCCGGAGCGCGTCGCGGCCCTCCGCGACGGTATCGGCGCGGGCGACGTACAGGATCGGGCAGATCTTGACGTCGGCGGGCGTACGGCCCGCCCGGGCGAGGCCCTCGTCGAGGGGGCGGGTCAGGTTCGTCTCGTGCTCGGGTGCGTAGAGCCCGGCGAGCCAGCCGTCGGCGATCTCGCCGGTCAGCGCCACGCTGCGGGGGCCGATCGCGCCGAGGTAGAGGGGGATCGAGGGTCGCAGGGGTGCCATCTCGGACCGTACGGGGCGGGCCTGCCCGCTGGAGCCGGGGCCGCGATAGGGGAGCTGGTAGATCTCGCCGTCGTAGGCGAGGCGTTCGGTGCGGGCGACGGCCTTGCGGACGATGTCGGCGTACTCGCGGATCCTGCGCATCGGCCGGTCGTACGGCCGGCCGTGCCAGCCCTCGACGATCCACGGGACGGACAGTCCGAGGCCGAGCCGGAAACGGCCGCCGGAGAGCATGTCGAGGGTCATCGCCGTCATCGCGGTGGCGGCCGGGGTGCGGGCCGGGATCTGCATGACGGCCGTACCGAGTTCGATCCGCCGGGTCCTGGCGGCCAGATATCCGAGGACGCTGACGGCGTCGGGGCCGTACTCCTCGACACTCCAGACCGAGTCCACACCGATCCGCTCGGCGTGCTCGACGATCGGCAGCACCTGTTCGATGGGTTCTCCGCCGTAGCCCAGGGCCAGACCGAGGCGCATGCGCCGGCTCCTTTCTCGCGGGGTGTCGTCGGGTGTCGTCGGGTTTCATCGGGGGCGTCGGGGGAGGCGCTGTCAGGAGAACGGCAGCGGGTCCAGTACCAGGTCGTCCTCCCGGAGGGGGCCCGCGACCCAGCCGCGGCCGACCGGCTCCTCGTACAGACGGCGCCCGCCCAGGAACGGGAAGGCGGCCGGGGCGTTGCAGCTGAGGCCCGGCACCAGGACCCGGGTGACATGCAGGCCCGCGGCCCGTACCTCCGGTGTCGTCAGATCGACGGCGACGGCCCGGAATCCCTGTTCGGTGAGGAGCCGCAGGCCGTCCGCGAGTCCGCCGCCGCCGACCGGGCCGGGGAGCCGTACGGCATCGGGGACGCGGAGCCGGTCGAGCCCGGAACCCTGCGTGCCCGGGTCGAGACGGAGCTGGAGGTGGAGGCGGACGTCGTTGACGTCCCGCAGATCCGGCCGGAAGTCCCGCCGATAGGCACGGTCGGGCCGGTAGGGGCGGTACGGCCGGTGATCGGCGCGTCCGGCGCGTACGGCGGACCAGAAGGGTCCTTCGTGGTCGAGGAGTTCGAGCCCGGTCTCGTGCATCCCGATCGCCTCGGTCAGCGCCTTGGCCGCCGCCGCGTCGCCGGTCGGGCGGCAGGCGCTGCCGAACGCGACCAGTCGCCGGGCCGGGTCCTCGACGAACGCGCCGACCACGATGACGTCGAACGTCGAAGGGATACGGAGGAAGGTGACCCGGAGTCCCGCCGCCCCGGCCTCCCGGACGGCGGTGGCGACCCGGCCGCCCGGCGCGGGCGACAGGGACGCCGCCGGGGCGCCGCTGAGCCACCACAGGGTGACCGCGTCGCGCTCGAACACTTCCTCCAGGGCCGCGCGCCGCGCCTCCCCGGGACTCGGTCCCGACGCCGTTCCGGCCAGCAGCGGATAGTTCGTCGGGGGCTCGCCGGAGCGGGCGCCCCGGAAGTAGTTGACGTATGCCAGCGACGCCGGGACCAGCACCTCTTCCCCGTCCATGAGATCCGTGCCCGGTACCCAGGCGATCTCGAGCCCGGAGGTGAACGGTACGAAGGGGAAGCCCCGGTGCGCGTACTGCGACGGCGCGTACAGGGCGAACTCACGGGGGTCGACCGCCGGTACACCCGCCCGTCTCAGCCGCCGGTACGAGGCGCCGCGCAGGGTGTCGGGGACGGCGTTGCCGCAGTAGCGCTCGACGGCCTCGCCGAGCGCCGCGGCGCGCGCCTGCTCGTGGTCGCCGAGGGCGGCGCCGCCGGTGACGGCGTCCACGACCCGCGGGGCGAACTCGGGCCGGGCCGACAGCCGGGCGCTGTACGAGACACAGCTCGGGACGGTCACCACCCGGGGCCGGTCACGGGTGACGCGTTCGACGAGGTCCGGCAGCACGGCGCTTCGCGTTCCTCTCGGGAGGCGGACAGGGCGCGCGGCGGGAACGATACGCCGTCCCCGCCGCGCTCTTCGATCAGTCTCGATCAGTCTTCGCTCTGCTCGTCCTCGATGTCCTCACGCCACTCGAACGGTGCGTCGACCGCGGGGGTGTGGGACTTCAGCCCCTTCTGGGGCTCCTCGGGTTCCGCCCAGCCGTGGTGCGCCATGTGCGTTCTCCTCCGATCGGCACAGGACACGCCGCTCACCAGCAACCTGCACATCCCGTGCGCTTGCGAATGGTTGGCACTCCCAGGCTAGGTCGGACGCGCCGGATTTCTCAATGGCGATTTCAGGACAGGGGTTGCGGGAATTCATCGAGCCAGTACGCAGTCGCCGCATTTCTCGCCCTGCGGTACCCGGTAATAGAGGCAGCAGCTCCGGCGTCGAAAGGCGAGGCTCGGGCCCGTTATTTTTCCCGACCCGATCAACAGGCCGGTGTTCAGGAGGCCGTCGACGAGGCCGGTGACGGGCCCGGTCAGATCGGGTCGCGCGGCCAGGACAGCGCGGCCGGCCTCGGCGAGCGCCGACGCCGTGTTCCCGGCCAGCAGTCGGGGCGCGACGGAGGTCCTGAGCCCGGCGGCCAGCGCGTCCAGCCGCCGGGTGACCACGACGGCGTACAGGGCTTCCGTCTGCTCGGCGACGCCGTCCGCGTACCAGCCGGTGGGGGCGGCGGGCAGCCGCAGGGCCGGGCCGTCGACCGCCCGTAGCAAACCCTCCAGATCAGGGACGATGCCATGGGCGACGGTACATGCCAGGACCGGGGACCACAGGCGGGCGGCGTGCCCGAGTTGGGCGATGGAGGCGCCGATCCGCGCCTCACCGGTGTCATGGCGGGCGCAGACCGCGGCGACCAGGTCCGCGTATCCGTCGGCGTACGTGTCGTCGACCGGGCGCCAGCCCGGGTCCGGGCCGCCCAGCTCGATCCGGAAGAACGTACCGAGGCTCGCGACCTCATCGAGGGCCGCGGCGACGGCTCGGGCCGGGGCTTGCCGCAGGGCGTGCACATCGACTCCCACAGGTCTGATGTCGGACGGGTTCGGGCGGGTGATGAGAAATTCCGGTCGGTTCGTCGGTTCGTCGGTTCGTCGGTTCGTCAATTCGTCGGTCGTCGGTCGTCGTCGGGATTTCGTTTCGAATTCGTCGGCGAACGAACGGAATTCACGGGACAGGCATGGCGGTGGCCGCATCCCGGTATTCATCGGTGCCGGGACGGGGCGATGGTGCGGAATTCGGTGGTCAGTTCTTCGGGGCACTCCTCTGTGTCTGCGCGGAGCGGCCCGGCGCCGACGGAACGGTCCGTCGGTGGCCGGGATCGGAGACGCGTCGAAAGGCGAGCGGATCAGCCCGCGCGGAGGCGCGGCACGGGCCGTGAGCGATACGGCGGGGTGACCGCGTGGAGACAGCGGAGACAGGGGGCGCCGGGGCGTGTCACGGCATCAGGTCCGCTCGTCACACCCCGGCACGATCCCGGGGCGGCGGGCGACGGACGTCCGGCCATCCTGAACGGCTCTCCTCTCCGGGGAAATCCGCCCCAGTTGCGTCGAGGAGGCGACCGCGTGAGTCTCCTGGCTCTCGGGTCGTCGCTCGCCCCGGCCTTCCCACCCCTCCGGGGCAGTGGTCTGTACGGGATCCGCTCGCCGATCACAGTGGCGGGACCGCGCCGGAATCACACCGGCTTCCTCGTTCCGCCGTCGCCTGTCGCACAGCATCATGACAGAAGGCCACCCCCGCCATAAGGCCGCGCCCGCCCCGGCGATCTTCATCGGACACCTGGATACGATCCCCGGAGACCGCCGGCGAATGACGGAGAGCAGCCGCGTGACGCGTACGACGCCGGAACGGCCCCTGGACATCGAGGCGGTGTTCCCCGCCCTCGCGGCGTACCGGGGCACGACGACGCGTCTCCACCCCCGGCCGGGATCCCCCGGTGTACGGGACAGCTCGGTGGGCGGCCCGTTCCTGTGGCCCGCCGACGAGCCGTGGCCGGTCTGCACCGCGCCGCACGACCGGACCACCGGCCCCCGGCCCGCCGACGTCCGCCGGGAACGGTCGCCGCACGCCCGGGCGCTGCCCCCACCCGAGAGCGCCGCCCCCGCCCGGATCCCGTACGCCCCGGACCCCGGCGAGCGCGCCCCGATCCCGTTGCTGGCACTCGCCCAGCTGTACGGACGGGACGTCCCCGGTCTGATGGGCCCGGACGGCCGCGATTTGCTCCAGGTGCTGTGGTGCCCCTTCGAGGCGCACGGCCCCCGGGGCCACGCCTTCGACGTCGTCCTGAGGTGGCGCAGGTCGGCCGAGGTGACGGACGTTCTGGCCCCCCAGCCGGAACCGCCCGTCATCGGCCGGGCCCAAGGGCTCCCCGCCCCTTGCGTACTCGACCCCGAGCGGGTCGTGGAGCACCAGTGGGGCGAGCTGTTGGACGACGACCTCCAGCCTCCTTGGAAGAGGCGCGGAGGCTGCGGTCGATCATCGAGGCCACACCCGCGACGGCGCCGGTGACGGTGGTGGGGGCCGGTTCGACCGGTAGTGATGGCGGCCCGTGTCGCAGACGGACGTATCGCCGGTCCCTACTACGTCCGCAACCCCGAGAAGCCGTCCCGCGTCGGGTCCGAGACCCCGCTCACCCGGCGCTGAACCCCCGGCGGTCACCGCGCGGCGAGGTGGAGTTGTTCGAGGCCTGCCCGCCGACCCGGTGGTCGGCGTGGCTGAGGGCTTCCACGACCAGCCGCCGCAGGTGTCCGTCGCTCAGGCTGTAGTACATATGGCGCCCCTGGCGGCGGGTTTCCACCAGGCCGGCCAGGCGCAGTTTGGCCAGGTGCTGGCTCACGGCGGTGCGAGAGGCGGAGACCTGCCCGGTCAGGGAGCCGACGTCCGCCTCCTCCCGGGCGAGCAGCCACAGCAGGTGCAGCCGGGTCGTGTCGGAGAGCAGCGCGAAGACCTCGGTGGCCTCGCGGAGGCGAGCGCTGTCGGGGGCCCGCAGATGCGCATGCGGCGCAGGTGTCGCGGGTTCGCTCTTGGTCATGTCGACAGCCTACGGCCGACTCGGAACTACTGGTCCGAAGCGATTAGGTTCGACAGGTGCGCATGTATGCACATGTTGCTTATGGTGGAGTCGCCGCCCGTTCGCACCGGTCAGGGAGTGCCTTTGCATGCTCTTCGTGCTGCGCAACCGCGCCTACCGCCGCCTCTTCACCGCCCAGGTTGTCGCCCTGGTCGGCACCGGTCTGGCCACGGTGGCACTCGGGCTGCTCGCGTACGACATCGCGGGCTCCGATGCCGGGGCGGTGCTCGGCACCGCGCTGGCGATCAAGATGGTGGCCTATGTCGCCATCGCCCCGGCCGTCGGCGCACTCGCCGACCGGCTGCCGCGCCGGACCCTGATGGTCGGTGCGGACGCGACCCGGGCCGCGGTCGCGCTGCTGCTGCCGTTCGTGGACCAGGTCTGGCAGGTGTACGTCCTGATCTTCCTGCTGCAGGCCGCGTCCGCGGCGTTCACGCCGACGTTCCAGGCGGTGATCCCCGACGTGCTCCCGGCCGAGCGCGACTACACCCGGGCGCTGTCCCTGTCCCGTCTCGCCTACGACCTGGAGAGCCTGTTCAGCCCGGCCCTGGCCGCCACCCTGCTCTCCCTGATCACGTACAACTGGCTTTTCCTGGGGACGGTGTTCGGCTTCGTCGCCTCGGCGGCACTCGTGACCGGAGCCGTACTGCCGAAACCGCTCGCACCCGCCGCCGCGCGCTCCGGCAGCGTGTACGCCAAGGCCACCGCGGGCACGCGTCTCTTCCTCGCCGCCCCGCAGCTGCGTGCCCTGCTCGCCCTCGACCTGGCGGTCGCGGCGGCGGGGGCCGTGGTCACCGTCAACACCGTCGTCTATGTGCGCGACCACCTCGGCCGCGAGGTCGCCGACGTGTCCTGGGCCCTCGGCTCCTACGGGGCGGGCTCGACGGCCGTGGCACTGCTGCTGCCGCGCGTCCTGGACCGCGCCTCCGACCGCGCGGTCATGCTGCGCGGTGCCCTGCTGCTTCCCCTCGTCTTCGGAGGGCTGGGTGTCATCACGGCGGCCGACAGCGGAAACTGGCGCTGGCCCGCGCTCCTGACCGCATGGGCCCTCTTCGGCGGAGCCGGCTCGATGGTGCTCACTCCGGCCGGACGACTGCTCCGTCGAGGGGTCGCGCCGCAGGAGCGCACGGCCGCGTTCGCCGCGCAGTTCTCGCTCTCGCACGGCTGCTGGCTGCTGACGTATCCGCTGGCCGGCTGGCTCGGCGCGACAACCGGCGCGCAGTCGGCCGTGCTGGTGCTGGGCGCGACCGCGCTCGGCGCGGGACTACTGGCGGTGCGGCTGTGGCCGCCACGGGAACAGGCCGGTGCCGAGCACGATCACACCGACCTCCCGGACGACCGCCCTCACGTGGCGGGAGCTACCCGCGCCGCCACGACGCACCACCACATCCGAACGGTGGACCATGCGCTCACCGGGCCGCCCCCGCACCCTGTCGACGGCACCGCGGACGAAACCCTCATCCGCTGAGCCCGCCCCATGCCGTGCGCGCTTGTCCGGGCGGTTGTCGGTATGTCAGATTTCGATGGCGCGCATGCGCGCACATCCTGTGACCGACCTGCGCCCACCAGGCCATGCGAAGGGACGTAATGAGCACCGAGACGCTGGAGTTCCAGGCGGAAGCACGGCAGCTCCTACAGCTGATGGTCCACTCGATCTATTCGAACAAGGACATCTTCCTGCGCGAGCTCATCTCCAACGCCTCCGACGCCCTCGACAAACGGCGTCTCACGGGCCTCACCGACGACGCGGTGCGGGCCGACGACCTGCACATCGACATCGAGGCCGACGGCGAGGCCCGCACCCTGACCGTGCGGGACAACGGCATCGGCATGTCCCGCGAGGAGGTGGTGGGCCTCATCGGCACCATCGCCCGCTCCGGTACCGCCGAGACCCTGCGCCGGCTCAAGGAGAACAAGGAGTCGGCAGATCTGATCGGCCAGTTCGGCGTCGGCTTCTACTCCGTCTTCATGGTCGCCGACAAGGTCAGCCTGCTCTCGCGCAAGGCCGGTACGCCGGACGGCGTCCGTTGGGAGTCGGACGGTGACGGCACGTACACCGTCGAGACCGTCGAGGACGCGCCGGAAGGCACCTCGGTCACCGTCCACCTGCGTCCCTCGGACGAGGAGGACGCGCTGTACGACTATGCCGACAGCGGGAAGATCCGGGAGATCGTCAAGCGGTACTCGGACTTCATCTCGTTCCCCATCCGGATGGGCGACGACACCCTCAACTCGATGAAGGCGCTCTGGGCGCGGCCGCGGTCCGAAGTCGAGGACGAGGAGTACCGGGAGTTCTACCGGCACATCAGCCACGACTGGGCGGATCCGCTGGACGTCATCCGGATGCGGGCGGAGGGCACCTTCGAGTACGAGGCGCTGCTCTTCATCCCGTCGCGCGCCCCGCACGACCTCTTCCAGCGCGACGCCCGGCACGGCGTCCAGCTCTACGTGAAGCGCGTGTTCATCATGGACGACACCCGCGAGCTGCTGCCCGACCACCTCCGCTTCGTCAAGGGCGTCGTGGACGCGGCCGACCTGTCGCTGAACATCTCCCGCGAGATCCTCCAGCAGGACCGGCACATCCAGCTGATCCGCCGCCGTCTGGCGAAGAAGGTCCTGTCCACCGTCAAGGACCTCATGAAGAACGACGCCGAGAAGTACCGCACGTTCTGGCGCGAGTTCGGCTCCGCGGTCAAGGAGGGTCTGCTCGACGCGTCCGAGGACCACAAGGCGATCCTCGACATCGCGTCCTTCGCCTCCACCGCGGGCGAGGATCCCACCACCCTGGCCGACTACGCGGCCCGTATGAAGGACGGCCAGGACAAGATCTACTTCATGACCGGCGAGAGCCGGGCGCAGGTCGAGAACTCCCCGCACCTGGAGGCCTTCCGGGCCAAGGAGTACGAGGTCCTGCTGCTCACCGACCCGGTGGACGAGATCTGGGTCGAAGGGGTACGGGAGTACGACGGCAAGGAGCTCCGGTCCGTCACGCGGGGCGCGGTCGACCTGCCCGCCGGCGAGGAGCTGTCGGAGGAGGAGTCCGGGACCTACGCGCCGCTGCTCGGCTGGCTCAAGGAGACCCTCGACGATGTGAAGGACGTCCGGCTGACGACCCGGCTGACCAGCTCGCCCGCCTGCCTCGTCAGCGACGCCGAGGGGCTCACGCCGACGCTGGAGAAGATGTACAAGGCGATGGGGCAGGAGGTCCCGCCGGTCAAGCGCATCCTGGAGCTGAACCCCGAGCACCCGCTGGTCACCGGGCTCAGGTCCGCGCACGAGCAGCGCGCCGACACCCCCGAGCTGACCGAGACGGCCGAGCTCCTCTACGGCACCGCCCTCCTCGCGGAAGGAGGCGACCTGGCGGACCCGGCGCGCTTCGCCAAGCTGCTCGCGGACCGTCTCGCCAGGACGGTGTGACCGGTACCCGGCTGTGCGGGTCCACACGGAGTGACCGCGGTCGGAGCTCGTGACCGGTGGGGTCGTGAGATTCGTCGCGCAGCGGCGGGCGTGGAAGACCGCGCCCGCCGCCGGGCGGTGTACGGCACCGTGTGAACACGGCCTCCGTCCCGTCCCGCGCCTCGGCCGAAGAGGCACGGACCGGGACGGATGCCGTGGCGGAACGAGTCCGCCGGATCACGTTCTCCTGTGGGAGGTGTTCGGCGTGGCGTCACACCTCCTGGAAGGTGTTCAGATCGTCCTGCGGCGACGGCGGCCGAAGAGCAGGGCGCCCACGGCGAACATGGCGGCGCCCCCCGCCCAGGTCACGGCGCCCACCAGCGTGGAGTTGGTGGACTGTGCCTCGGCGGCGACCGGTGCGGGGGCGTGCTCGTCCCCGCCGTGGCCGGCGTGACTCACGGTCGAACGCGACGCGCCCGCGTCGATCTTCGCCTGGGTCGGGGCCTTGGCCGTGGCGGCGGACCCCGTGCCGTAGACGACGTCCGAGCAGCCGTAGAACGCCTCGGTGCTGTCGTGGCGCTGCCAGACCTTGTAGACGATGTGGCGGCCCGTGCGGGCGGGGAGTGTGCCGGTGAACCGGTAGTAGCCGTTGTCGCTGGCACGCGGCGTCGCGTACCTGGCCACCGGTGTCGTGTCGAGGTCCGACCACTTCAGCGGCTTGGTCGGGTCGTAGCCCGGCTTGGTGATGTACATCGTCATCGTGCCCAGATGAGCCGCGGTGATCCGCACGTTGAAGTTGTAGGAACCCGCGGACACCGCGGTGGCGGGCCAGTCGGTACGGGCCCAGTCCAGGGCGCGGTACTTCTGGCGGTTGGCGGAACAGAGCTTGCCGTCGGGGATGATCTGCTGGTGCTTGCCGTCGGCATTGGCGATGTTCACCTCGTTCCAGTCGTACAGGGGCTGGGTACCCGAGTCGGCGACGAGGTCCTTGCAGACCTTGGATTTCGGTGTCTCCGGACCTTCGGCGAAGCAAGCGCTCACCCGGCTGGCCGGACCGAAGACGGAGCCGTGCGCGGTCGCGGGTGAGGGCGTCAGGGACAGAAGTGTCGCGGCGGACACGACAGCCGATGCGGCGGCGACGCGGCGGCGTGTGGCAGACATGGTTGCTCACTCTCGTACGTGTAGGGACGTCGGGAGGTTCTTGTCAACACCGACCCATACGTGGGGTGTTGGGACGGTGATCTGCTCCAGCAGGATCGCATTGGTACATACCAATAGCAAGGAGGTATGTGCCCGGACGCCCTCGCGACGGCGAACCGGCCCAGGTCCTCGGCCTCACGCCCTGATCGGAGAGAGACGGCCTGGTGAGTGTCGCGGGCTGAGCTCCGTCGTCCGTACCCCGGGACCCGCAGGCCGGATGGCCCTTGCAGCCGGCTCCGGGATCGCCACGCGGAGGATGCCGTCGTCAGCTGGAGACTCCGGCCTTGACCTGTCTCACGCCTCCTTGCATCCGCACTGGTCACGGGGTTGGTCATCGGCACGATCGAATGAGACGGGACAGGTCAGCCCGGTTCGGCTCCCGTACCCCCCGCTGACGGCGGTCGGGGTCGCGGGGGCGTCTCTCCCCGCTGTCGGCTAAACCTGCCTACCGCTGTGCACCTTGATGGTCATCAGCTGAGGGAGCGGACGGGTGACATCGGCGGCGGATGACGGGGCACGCCTCACTGCCTGACCTCGGGCAGCCTGCTCATGCGGCAGCGTGGGCCAAGTGTCGGCGTCGCGTCGCCGTCGGGCTGGTGGAGAAAAGAATGGGGCATCGGTGGACAGCAGTGAGGAGGGGAAGGAGCCCTCGGAGTCGGAATCCGGGCCCCCAAGACGGGATGCATCGCCCGGCGAGGAGCCGGCTTCCGACGATGGCGGCGGGGCTCCCTCGGAAGGCCGTCGTCCCGCCGAACGACCGGACGGAACGACCGCCCGAATCGGCAGCCGCGGAACTGCCGTCCCCGCCTCGGCTCGGCAGGAGCCGACCGTGCGACAAGGAGTGCCGTCGGGCGAGGCGGATCGCTCCGAGCGAACAGGTGCCTCGTCCCGGAAGCCGGCCGACGAGACTCCCGGCGGTGGACGGCGGCTGGTGCCGCGCTTCCTTTCCGCCGTGCCGCCGCCGGGGCCGGCGCGTCCCGGGTTCTGGCGCAGTCCTCTGCGGGGGCCGTGGCTGACGGCCGTGTTCGGGCTGATTCTGCTCTTCGGCGTGACCGTCCTGTTCGTGACCGGGCTGCTGTCGTACGCCTCCTACAACCCGGACCTGGCCCGGACCAACGACGAGACACCCGACAAGGGGCTGCTCGGCTTCTACCTGTTCCCCTGGCCGACCTCGCCGTACTGGATCTACCGGGTGACCCAGGGCATCCATGTCACCCTGGGGATCGTGCTCGTGCCGGTGCTGCTGGCGAAGCTGTGGTCCGTCATTCCCCTGCTGTTCTCCTGGCCGCCGGTGCGCTCGCTCAGCCACGCGGTGGAGCGGCTGTCGCTGCTCCTGCTGGTGGGCGGCGCTCTGTTCGAGTTCGCCACCGGCATCCTCAACGCGCAGCTCCATTACATCTTCCCGGGCTCCTTCTACACGCTTCATTTCTACGGTGCGTGGGTGTTCATCGGCGCGTTTGCGGTCCATGTGGTCTTCCGGCTGCCCAGAGCGCTGCGTGCGGTACGCGCCGGTGGTGCGGGCACCGGCGCTGCCGTGGACCGGTCCGCCGCACTGATCTCGCCTCGTCCGGCGGCGCCGACCATCTCCCGCCGCGGCGCCGTCGCGATGGTGGGCGCGGGGTCAGGGGTGCTGCTGGTGGTCACGGTGGGGCAGAGCGTGGGCGGCTGGTTCCGCAGGACGGCGGTGCTCGCCCCGCACGGGCGGGACCCGGGGACGGGGCCGAACGGGTTTCAGATCAACAAGACGGCGGCCTCCCTCGGTATCCGCCCCGGCGACACGGGTCCGGCCTGGCGGCTGACCGTGCACGGCGGCGGCCGTCGGACCGTGCTCACCCTCGACCAGCTGCGCGCCCTGCCCCAGCACGAATCCGCACTCCCGATCGCCTGCGTGGAGGGCTGGTCGACAACGGATCAACTGTGGCGAGGAGTACGGCTGGCCGATCTGGCCGCACTGGTCGGACTGGAGACGGATCCGCCCCAGGTCCTGGTGGAGTCGGTCCAGCGCGGAGGCGCGTTCGCCTCGGCCGTCCTGCGGGACAACCAGGTCCGGGATCCACGCTCCCTGCTGGCCCTGCGGGTCAACGGGGCGGTGCTGTCGGCCGATCACGGATATCCGGCCAGGATCATCGTCCCCGGCGCGCCCGGGGTCCACAACACCAAATGGGTCACCCGCCTCACCTTCGGCGAGCCGGTATGAGCGCCTTCCGCGACCGCTACGGCGCCTCCCCGCTGCATTTGCTGCTCGTTCTCGCGTCCTTCGCCCTGGCCATGTACGCGGGGGTACGGCTGCTCCGGGGCGACACACTGGGCGTACTGATCTGGTTCGCCGGAGCCGCCCTGATCCACGATCTGCTCTTCCTGCCCGCCTACTCCGTCACCGACCGGCTGGCACAGCGTCTGTGCCGGCCGCGCTCGGGCCGGCCCGTGCCGAAAGGCGGCGGGTCCGTGCCGGAAAGCGGCGGGTCCGACGCCCCCTTGGCGGACACGGCCCCGGCCCGCCGCGTGGGCGTCAACCATCTGCGGGTGCCCGTCTTCCTCTCGGGACTGCTGCTGCTCGTCTGGTGGCCACTGATCCTGCGCCGGGTGCCCCACTACACGGCCGTGACAGGGCTGCCCGCCGATGTGTTCCTCGGCCGGTGGCTGCTGATCAGCGCCGGTCTGTTCGCCGTGTCCGCGATCTGGCTGCTGATCCGGCTGCGTCGGCCCGGCCGGTCGGCCCAACCGGAGTGATCCGGGCCCGGTTCGCGCTCAGGACAGGGCCGCCAGCGCGGAGAAGTGACGTCCACGGAATGTGGTCCAGTGGTCCATGTCCGTCCACCCCGCGGTGAGCGCGTGGCGGAGCAGTGCCCGGCGCCCGACACGGGCCCAGGGGAAGGCCGCGCCCCGCGCCCCGAGAGCGTCGTCGATACGGACATGGTGGAGGGTGTCGATGTCGGCGGCGGCGGTCTCGACGAGCAGGAGGCCACCGGGGCGGACCAGTTGACGAGTCCGTTCGAGGAGCGCGAGCGGGGCGCCGCCGATCCCGATGTTCCCGTCGATCAGCAGGGCGGTGCCCCAGCGCCCCTCGTCGGGGAGCGGGTCGAAGACCGAACCGAGACGGGCACTGCCCCCGCGCCGGAACGTCGAGACGACGGCCGATGCGCAGACATCGATGCCCAGGGCACGGTGCCCGCGCGAGGCCAGCGCCTCCACGAGCCGGCCGGCGCCGCAGCCGATGTCCAGCACCGGCCCCTCGCAGCGCCGCAGGACGGCCAGATCGCATGAGTCCGCCCGCCCGCACCACCGGTCGAGCTCCAGAGGCAGCAGCCACCCGTCCGCGCCCCGCAGAAAGAGCCGGCCCCCGCCGGCCAGCAGCGCGGAGCCGTAAGCCGAGCCCGTCCAGGGTTCTGTCACGGCTGCCCCTCTGGCGGCGGCCGGTCGCGGTTGCGTCCGGGCCGCGCGTGGCACATGGCGGGAAAGACGCCGGTGGACGCATTACGGCCAGTCTGTGCACCGGGAGGCCGGCCGGCTCGGCCGGCGGGGCTGTTCGGGTGAGCGTTCCCACCGGGCGAAGGCGCCCGGTCCTCACCCGTCCGGGGGATAGGGCCGAGCCGGCCGGTCGGTACCGAGGGCGGGGACATCACGATGACCCGGTGCTCGCCCCGGAAGCGCCCCGCCGGTAGGGGAACGGCGTACCGCCCAGCCCACGAGTACCCCACCCGCCGCGATGGCATAGGCGCAGGTGCCCACCGCGTATCCGTCGTCGAACGCCGGGGCCAGGACGTACTTGGCCGCACCCGCCAGCGCGACCCCCAGCCACTCCCAGCGGCCGTCGAGAGCGACCAGGGCGACGAGCAGCAGCGCGTACCAGGAGTAGCCCGGCGTCAGCAGCAGAAAGACGGTGCCGGTGACCAGCAGGGCACCGCTCCACGGCCGGTCCGGATCACCACGCCGCACCACCCACCCCACCACGGAGACCAGCACAACCACCAGGACGGGCAGCGCCCAGTCGTCCGGCAGCACCAGACGCAGCAGTGCGAACCGGTTCTTGGCGGACGAGGTGTCGTCGTACCCCTCCTCGGCTGCATAGCCGCCGAGATAGCCGAGCACCGAATCCCGGGACACCACCACATAGGGCAGATAGACCAGTGCGGTCACCAGGGCGGCGGGCAACAGGACGGCCGCCGCGTCCCGGACCCGCCGCACCCCGCTCAGCGCACCCGGAACCACCACCACGGGCAGCAGTTTCGTGGCCACGGCGCCGCCCAGCAGCGCACCTCCCCAGCTCCGGTGCCGGACGACGACACCGAGCGCCACGACGGTGAGCAGCGCGCCCAGTACATCGACGTGCGCGTTGTTGACCGCCTCGATCGGGACCGCCGGACACCACGCCCAGTACGCGGCCCACCGGACATCGCCGCGCCGCCGCAGCACAAGGAGCAGGGCGGCCGTGGTCCCGATCGAGATCAGCGCACCGCCCACCTGGAGCGGCTTGTGGCGGGAACCGTCCGGGGAGACGGAGTGGACCAGCAGGAAGTACGTCTCGGCGACCGGCGGATAGATGGTGTGCACTCCGGGCCGGTTGATCCGGGTGCAGTGGATCTGCCCTGCCGGGCCCGGAACACGTGCCGTGTCCGGGCCGGCGCACGCGGAGCCGGAAGGGAAGAGCCAGCCGTCGCGCAGGGAGACCAGCGCCGGATCGCGAGGCGTGTGATCGTACGGGGAGACACCGGCGGCCTGCACCCGGCCGTCCCATGCGTAACGGAACATGTCGGTGCTCGTACGGGGCGCGGCCGTCAAGCCTGCGGCCGCCACCGCGATACCGCCGAGGAGCACCACGGCTGCCGTCTGCCGGACGGGGACCCGGCGGAGCGACCACGCGGCGCCGGCGAAGAGCACCCAGCACGCCCCGTACCACCGGAACAGCGCCGCCGGATCGCGGTGGTAGCCGTCCTGGCGGACGGTCAGGACCAGGACGGCGACCAGTGCGGCAAGGAACAGGGCGGTACGGATGGTCCGTGTACTGGTCATGGGGCCTGCTCTCGCGGGAGGGACCCCCGGCCGGCTGAACTCGGCTCCCCGACGGCCACCGCCGAGGCGCACCGTGGTACGCCTCCACCGGCCCAGGTCCTCCTCAGAGGGCATCACCTCCGGTGAGCGGCAGGCGGGCCAGGGCCCTGGCGAATCGGGTGTGCGGTGCCTCGGCGGCCACCGCGAGCGCGTCCTCAGCGGTGTCGACATCACGGACGACCCGCAGATCACGCACGGTGAGACCGGCGTCGACCAGCCGTCTTCGCTGCAACGCGCCCGTGTCCGGCCGGGACATCGGCACCCCGCGCACCAGCTCGGGCTCGGGTACCGCGAACCCCAGCGCCCAGAATCCGCCGTCGGCCGCCGGTCCGAACCACGCGTCACACCCCTGCCAGGCGTCCCTCGCGAGTGCGGGGGCGAGCAGCCCCGGAGTGACCTGCGGGGTGTCCATCCCGATCAGCACAGCCGGTCCGGCACAGAGCGCGAAGGCGGCGGCCAGCCGGACGTCCAGCGACCCGCCGCACTGGGCCACCACCTCGAAACCACGCGGGAGCCACCTGCCGGGCGTCCCGTCGAGGACGAGGACCCGCCGCTGTACGGGGGCGTCCGCGACGGCCGCCAGTGAGTCGGTGAGCGCGGCCTCGGCGAGCAGGGCCGCCTGGCTCGGGGAGTAGGGCGGGGTGAGCCGGGTCTTCACCCGGCCCGGAACAGGTGCCTTGGCGATCACCAGGAGCGTGGTCACGGGACGTCTCCACGGCTGGGCAGCGGTGGCGGCAGGGCGAGCACCTCCCGTATGTCCCGCACCGCCTGCCAGGTACCCCGCCAGGTCCCGGTGACCTTCGACTTCCCCGCTCTGGGGAGATAGGGGACATCCTTCTCCCGCACCCGCCAGCCCGCGTCCGCGGCGCGGACCACCATCTCCAGCGGATAGCCACTGCGCCGGTCGGTCAGTCCCAGACCGAGCAGAGCTTCCCGGCGCGCGGCGCGCATGGGCCCGAGATCGCGCAGCCGCAGCCCCGTACGCCTGCGCACCATCCGGGAGAGCGCCAGATTCCCCAGCCGGGCGTGCACGGGCCAGACACCCGGGCCGGCCGGGCGTCGCCGTCCGAGCATCAGATCGGCCTGACCTGCCGTCACTGCGCCGACCAGTGCGGGCAGCAGCCCCGGATCGAGGGAGGCGTCGCAGTCGCAGAAGCAGACGATGTCGGCGGTGGCCGCTTCGAGTCCCGCGTGGCAGGCGGCGCCGAAACCCCGCCGGGGCTCGTGCACCACGGCCGCGCCATGGGCCCCGGCGATCCCCGCCGAACCGTCCGACGAACCATTGTCGACGACGATGGCCCGCCAGTGCGGCGGGATGCGCGCCAGCACCCAGGGCAGCGCGGCGGCTTCATTCAGACAAGGAAGGACGACATCCACCCCCGCGGAAGTGGGCTCGGACACCCACCCACCCTAGGGGGTAAACGGCAGGTTTACGGGCATTTCGCCTAAAGCGCTCGCCGAGTCCCGCCGTTCGGCGCCCGGAGGTCGCTGTGCGCGAACTCCGTCATCCCCTCCGCGAATCCCACCCGCGCCCGCCACCCCAGCTCCTCGGCCAGCCTGCGCGAGGAAGCGGTGATGTGCCGGACATCGCCCAACCGGAACTCCCCGGTGACCACCGGCTCCGGGCCGCCGTGCGCACGGGCCAGAGCGCATGCCATCTCCCCGACGGTGTGCGGCTCGCCGCTGCCGGTGTTGTAGACGGACAGCGCCCCCGGCTCCCGGCCGGACACCGCCTCCAGCGCGACCGCACCCGCGGCGGCCACATCCCGGACATGAACGAAATCCCGCCGCTGCCCGCCGTCCTCGAAAACCCGCGGCGCCTCGCCTCGGTCCAGCGCCGAACGGAAGAAGGAGGCCACCCCCGCGTAGGGAGTGTCCCGGGGCATCCCGGGCCCGTACACATTGTGGTACCTCAGTGAGACGGCCCGCCCCCCGGTCGACCGCGCCCATGCCGCGGCCAGATGTTCCTGGGCCAATTTGGTCGTGGCGTACACATTCCGCGGATCGGCCGGCGCGTCCTCGCCCACCAGCCCGGGGACGAGCTCCGCACCGCACTCCGTACAGCGGGGTTCGAAGCGGCCCGCCTCCAGATCCGCGGCCGCGCGCGGACCCGGCCGGATCTCACCGTGGCGGGGACAGTCGTAACGGCCCTCCCCGTACACCACCATCGACCCGGCCAGCACCAGATCCCGGACGCCCGCCTCGGCCATCGCCGCCAGCAGCACAGCCGTCCCCAGGGCGTTGCAGCCCACATACTCCGGTGCGTCGGAGAACCCGGTGCCCAGTCCCACCATGGCAGCCTGATGGCTCACCGCGTCCACCCCGCGCAACACGCCGGCCAGCGCGATCCGATCCCGTACATCCGCATGGACCAGCTCCGCACCCGTCGCCGGGGATGTCCCGTGTGACGACGGCAACAGGGCATCCAGCGCAACCGCCTCGTGACCACGGGCGGTCAGCGCCGCCACGATGTGCGAGCCGATGAAACCCGCACCTCCGGTGACCAATACGCGCATACCGAGGACTCTATGCCGCAGCGTCGCGGACGCATCGCAGGCGGCACGGTGTCCCCAGGCCCTGTATCAACCACCTTGCGGCGGATCGCGATCTGCCCTCGGTCCGGGCACTCGGGCGATCTGCCGGCCGCCGGTGCAGCCGCCGTCCGCGCGGTCCACGCCCCGCCGGCCTGGTGCCCTTGGGAACCGGCGGGCCCGGCTCCGCGCCACCCGGAGTGCCGGACGCTGATGGCGGGTTTCCGGTCATGCCGGATGGTTTGCCCGCGGGGTCGGTGCGTGGCCGTGAGGATGGTCCCGATCCTCGTGGCTCCTGCGGATGGTTTCGTCCGTGTAGGGCTGCCAGGGGCTGCCCGTGGTCCGTCCCGGTTGGTCGCAGGAGCCTGCCGTGCTCCGCCGCCGGGCCGCGGACCGCGGAATGGGGAGAGTGCACATGATGCAGTCGACCGCACTGCCGAAACCCCTGTACAGGCGCTGGCGGCGCCGGATCTCGGCCGCCGCCTCGGTCATGCTCGCCGCGACCGGCCTGGTCGCTCTGACCGGGCCGTCCGCGCAGGCGGTACAGCCCGGCCACACCACCGCCTACATCACCAACAGCAACGGCCAGACCATCTCGGCCGTCGACACCGCGACCGGCACCGTGACCGCGTCCATCTCACTCAGCGGCTACGCCCAGGACGTGGCGGTCAATACCGCGGGCACCACCGCGTACGCGGCGACCGGGTTCGCGAACGCGGTCGCGGTGATCGACATCGCGACCAACACCGTCACCGCGACCGTTCCGCTCGCGGGCATCCCCACAGGGATCACGCTGAACCCCGCGGGGACTGCCGCGTATGTCACGGACACCACCGCGCATGTCGTGGAGGTCGTCGACACGGCCACCAACACCCTCACCGCCAGCATCCCCGTGGCGGGCGGCCTCCAGGGCATCACCCTCAACCCGGCCGGGACCACCGCGTACGTCGCCGCCTCGGGGCCGAACCGGCTGGTCGTCATCGACACCGCCACCAACACCGTGACCACGAGCATCCCGATGTCGGCCACCGCCTACGGCTCCGTCGTCAACCCGGCGGGCGCCGCCGTCTACGTCGCCACCGCCGGCGCGGGCATCACCAAAGTCGACACCGCCACCAACACCGTCAGCGCGACCATCCCCGCCGCCGTCAACACCACCAGCGTGGCCCTCAGCCCCAACGGCAGTACCCTCTACGGCGGCAGCCCCCTCAGCAGCGGCGTTCACGTCGTCGACACCGCCACCGACACCCTCACCACCACCGTCGGCGGCCTCGGCATCCCCCAGGACGTCGCCGTCAACTCCACCGGAACCACCGTCTACGTCACCAACCCGGTCAACGCGGCCGCCAGCGTCCCCGGGTACCTCTATGCCATCGACACCGCCACCAACACCGCCACCACCGCCGCGAGCGGGCTGAGCAGCCCCCGTAAACTCGCCCTGCACACCATCCCCGCCCCCGAGATCACCGGCATCTCACCGACCAGCGGAACCACCGCAGGCGGCACCGTCGTGACCATCACCGGCACGGACCTGAACGGCGCGACCGCGATCACCTTCGGTGGAACCCCCGCCACCGGCGTCACCTGTACGGCGACCTCCTGCACCGCCACCGCGCCCGCGCACGCGGCCGGTACGGTCGACGTCAGGGTCACCACACCCGGCGGCACCAGCACCATCACACCGGCGGGCGAGTTCACCTATATCGTCCCCGGCGCGGATCTGGCGGTGTCGGTCGCCGATTCCGCCGACCCGGCACCGCTGGGATCCACGTTCACCGACATGGTCACCGTCACCAACAACGGCCCGGCCACCGCCACCGGCACCACCACGACCGTCACCCTGTCCGGAGCGTCCGCCGGGATCGTCTCCGCCACCCCCTCCCAGGGGTCGTGCAGCGTGTCCGCGCCCACCGTCTCCTGCTCGCTCGGCACCCTCGCCCCGTCGGCGGACGCGACCGTCACCGTGGTGCTGTCCCCGGCCGCGACCGGGACGGTCACCGCGACCGCGAACGTCGGCGCCGCCCAGAGCGACCCCGCCCCCGGCGACAACACCGCCGCGCAGAACACCACCGTCGACAACTCCCTGGGCTGCACGATCACCGGCACCAACGGCAACGACACCCTGAACGGAACCAACGGCAGCGACGTCATCTGCGGCCTGGGCGGCGACGACACCATCAACGGCGGCAACAACAGTGACACCCTCCACGGCGGGCCCGGGAACGACACCGTCGACGGCCAGAACGGCGACGACACCCTCCGCGGAGGCGGCGGCAACGACATCCTGGGCGGCGGCAACGGCGCCGACTACCTCTACGGCGACGCCGGCAACGACACCAACTACGGCGAGACCCTCCTCGGGTCGCTGCTCCACCTGTTCGACAACGGCAACGACCACGTCTACGGCGGGCCGGGCGACGACGATCTCGACGGCCAGAACGGCAACGACGTCCTCGTCGACACGGACGGCACCGACACCATGAGCGGCAGCCTCGGCAACGACAGCATCGACGTCCAGGACGGCGCGGGCGGCGACACCGCCAACGGCGGCCTCGGCAGCGACACCTGCGCCGTCGACACCGGAGACACCGCAACCAGCTGCTGACCACCACCGCAACCACCCGCGGCCGGCCCGGACCCGACGGCACCCCGCCGAGGTCCGGGCCCGGGCCGTGAGCGCACTCGCGCACCACCGAACACCGGCCCCAAAGGCCGGGGGATCCTGCCGGACATGGACGCCATGCGGTCGGTAAGCGTCCCCGTCCGATCAGATGATGAATTCCCCGTTCGAGGGCTGCCGGTCCGTTGTCAGTGTGGCGAGGCCGCCGCGGGCCGGGCTCTTGCCGCGCTGGTGTGACCGCATCGTTGCTGGTTGTCGGGGTCCGCCGGGTCCCGCCCGTGGTTGGTGCGCTACCCCTGGCCCTGGCCGCCGGAGCGTTACTGGCCGTTCCCCAGGCAGTCCACGCAGCCTCCAGCGTCAGCGTCTCCTCCACCACCGTCGCCTGCGGCGACACGTTCACCATCACCATCGCCAACGGGGCCGGCGCGGCCAGATCTCTCCCCAGGGCCCACGGGGGTCGGAACCGCCCAATCCTCCGTTGTGACCCGGTGCCGCCATTCGCAGGCGGCCCCGCCGTATAGCCTGGAAAAATGCTCACTGAAGTCACGGCGACCCGCTATGTCACGCCCTTGCGTGAGGGCGGCTCGCTCCCCGGGATCGTCGAGGCGGACGACCTCGGTACGTATGTCATGAAATTCACCGGTGCCGGGCAGGGGCGCAAGACCCTGGTCGCCGAGGTGGTCTGCGGGCAGCTCGCGCGGCGGCTCGGGCTGCGGGTGCCCGAGCTGGTCGCCATCGAGCTGGATCCGGTCATCGGGCTCGGCGAGCCCGACCAGGAGGTGCAGGAGCTGCTGAAGGCCAGCGGAGGGCTGAACCTGGGGATGGACTATCTGCCCGGGTCCATCGGGTTCGATCCGCTCGCCTACGAGGTCGACCCGGTCGAGGCCGGGCGCGTGGTCTGGTTCGACGCCCTGATCAACAACGTCGACCGTTCCTGGCGCAACCCCAATATGCTGGTCTGGCACGGCGACCTCTGGCTGATCGACCACGGCGCCACCATGATCTGGCACCACAACTGGCCCGGCGCCGAGGCGTCCGCGGCCAAGCCGTACGACGCGTCGGACCACGCCCTCGCGCCCTTCCGGCCCGATGTGGCCGCCGCCGCTGCCGCGCTCGCCCCGCTCGTCACCGAGGAACTGCTGGCCGAGGTCACGGCCGACGTACCGGACGAATGGCTCGTCGACGAGCCCGGGTTCGGCTCCACCGACGAGGTGCGCCGGGCCTACGCGCGGGCCCTGTGGTCGCGGGTCGCGACGATCCACGAGCGCATCGTCCTTGACGAGCCCACCAAGCCCCGGCCCTCCCAGGCGCCGGGCTGGCTGGTCGGCCGACTGCCGGTGACGGGCAAGGGCCGGGGACCGGCGGCCGACGGGGAAGGGGCGCTCACGGGCGCCGCCGACGAGGAAGGTGCGGGCGCGTGAACGAGCGGGTCGTCTTCGAGTACGCGCTGTTGCGCGTGGTGCCGCGGGTGGAGCGCGGGGAGTGCTTCAACGCGGGGGTCGTGCTGTACAGCCGCGCCCACTCCTTCATCGGCGCCCTCACCCAGCTGGACGAGGTCAAGCTGAAGGCCCTCGACCCGGCGGCCGACACGGCCGGGGTGCGGTCCGCCCTGCACGCCGTCGAAGGGGTGTGCGCGGGCGGCGACGGGGCCGGGCAGGCCGCCGGGGACGACGCGGGCCGCCGCTTCCGCTGGCTGGTGGCGCCCCGGTCGACGGTCGTCCAGCCCGGGCCGGTGCACACCGGGCTCACCGCGGATCCGGCGGCCGAGCTGAACCGGCTGCTGGAGCTGCTGGTGCGGTGACGCCGTATCCGTGTGCCCGCCCGTGACCGCGCCGGTGACCGCGCCCGTGACCGTGATGCCGTCTCCGCGGGACTGACCGCGACCCGGCGCACCCGGTGGGCCGTTGACACCGGGTGCCCCGGCTTCTAGCGTCACGTCTGCGGAACGATACTAAGCGGTCGCTCATCCGGGTGGCGTACGGAGTGCGCGGCGGAACGGCACCTCCGTGCCGGCGCCGTCGTACGGGCCACGCGGACGAGCCCCACCCCAGGGCGAGGAGAAGCAGTATGTCCACCACCGAGCAGCGCGTCGCCGTCGTGACCGGCGCCGCGCGCGGCATCGGCGCCGCCACCGCGGTCCGGCTGGCCGCCGACGGCCGTGCCGTCGCCGTACTCGACCTCGACGAGGCGGCCTGCGACGAGACCGTCGGGAAGATCACCGCGGCGGGCGGCCGGGCCCTCGCCGTCGGCTGCGACGTCGCCGACGCCGCCCGGGTGGAGAAGGCCGTCGCCCGGGTCGCCGGCGAACTCGGCCCGCCCACCGTCCTGGTGAACAACGCGGGTGTACTCCGGGACAATCTGCTGTTCAAGATGAGCGAGTCCGACTGGGACACGGTGATGGACGTCCATCTGAAGGGGGCGTTCCTGATGTCCCGCGCGTGTCAGAAGCATATGGTCGACGCCGGATTCGGCCGGATCGTCTCGCTCTCGTCGTCGTCCGCGCTCGGCAACCGCGGCCAGGCCAACTACGCGGCCGTGAAGGCCGGACTCCAGGGGTTCACCAAGACGCTCGCCAAGGAACTGGGCAAGTTCGGCATCACCGCCAACGCGGTCGCCCCCGGCTTCATCGTCACCGAGATGACCGCCCAGACCGCCGCCCGGGTCGGGATGGGCTTCGAGGACTTCCAGGCCGCGGCCGCCACCCAGATCCCGGTCCAGCGCGTCGGCCGCCCCGAGGACGTCGCCGGAGCCATCGCCTTCTTCGCCGGCGACGACGCCGGATTCGTCTCCGGACAAGTGCTGTACGTCGCCGGCGGACCGCTCGACTGACCGGGGGAGACGAGATGCCGAACGAGACGACGGGGGACCCGGGCGCGGTCCCCGACAGCGGACGGGTCGCCCTGGTCACGGGCGCCAGCCGGGGTATCGGCTACGCGATCGCCGAGGCGCTGGTCGCCCGGGGGGACCGGGTCTGTGTCACCGGCCGCGACGAGGAGACGCTCGCGGCGGCGGTGGCCGCGCTCGGTGCCGACCGGGTGATCGGCGTCGCGGGCCGGGCGCACGACGAGGCCCATCAGGCGGCGGCCGTCGAGCGGGTGATGGACGCCTTCGGCCGGGTCGACTTCCTGGTGAACAACGCGGGCACCAACCCGGTCTTCGGCCCCCTCGCCGATCTCGACCTGGGAGTCGCCCGCAAGGTCTACGAGACCAATGTGATCTCGGCGCTCGGCTTCGCCCAGCGGACCTGGCACGCCTGGCAGAAGGAGCACGGCGGGGCGATCGTGAACATCGCCTCCGTCGCCGGGCTCGCGCCCTCGCCGTTCGTGGGCGCGTACGGGATGAGCAAGGCGGCCATGGTGAATCTGACCCTCCAGCTGGCGCACGAGTTCGCCCCCGGGGTCCGGGTCAACGCCATCGCGCCCGCCGTGGTCAAGACCCGGTTCGCCCGCGCGCTGTACGAGGGACGGGAGGCGGAGGCGGCGGCCGGCTATCCGCTGGGGCGGCTCGGGGTGCCCGAGGACATCGGGGGCGCGGCCGCGTTCCTCACCTCCGCGCAATCCGATTGGATCACGGGGCAGACGCTGGTCCTCGACGGAGGTATCTTCCTCACAGCCGGAGTGCATTGAGCCATCGCGCCGAGGCCGTGTCCGTGCGCGTGCGCCGCCCCCGGGCGGCATGAAAACGCGGTCGTACGGACACGGCCCGAGGGTGCCCCCACGATGCGAATGCCCTGCCGGGATCCGGAGGTTGACCCGGCGCGGCCCTGCGGTAGGGTCTGCCGGATCCAGGTCGAACGAGGAGCGTGCGCACGTGTTCTACCGGAACTGTCTGCGGGGCGTGGGGGCCCTGGCATCCCTCTCACTCCTGGTGGGATGCGGTCTGTTCGCCGACGCCGAGGCCGAGGGGAACCGGAAGATCGTCGTCGGAACCATCAGCGAGCCCTCGACCCTTGATCCCGCGGCCGCGTACGACGGTTCCTGGGAGCTGTACCGGAATGTCTTCCAGACCCTGCTCAGCTTCCCGACCGGCAGTACGAATCCCCGGCCGGACGCCGCCACCTGCGCCTTCACCGACGGTACCAGCAAGGTGTACCGCTGCGAGCTGCGCCGGGACCTGACGTTCTCCAACGGCGAGAAGCTGAACGCCGCCGCCGTCAAGCACACCGTGGACCGGATCCGTACCATCAAGTCCAACACCGGACCCCAGGCACTGCTCGGGTCGCTGGCCACCGTGGAGACCCAGGGCGAGCGGATCGTGATCTTCCGTCTCAAGGCGTCCGACGCCACGTTCCCCTTCATCCTCGCCACGCCCGCCCTGTCGCTGGTCCCGCCGGGCGAGTACCCGGCCGACCGGCTGCGCACCGACGGGAAGCTGACCGGATCGGGGCCGTACGTCCTCAGCTCGTACACCAAGGGCGACCGGGCCGAACTCGGCAAGAACAAGGACTACAAGGGGTTCGCCGATCGCAAAAACGATTCGGTGACCATCCGGTACTTCAAGAAGTCCGATGCGATGGTCGACGCTCTCGCGCTCCGGCAGATCGACGCGGTCTACCGCGGACTGACCGCCGAGGAGGTCACCGAACTCCAGCGGGGGCTGCCCGAGTACAACCATCTGCGGCTGGTCGAGACGGTCGGCGCGGACATCCGCTACCTCGTCTTCAACGCCGACGACCCGGTGGTCGGAAAGCTCCCGGTGCGCCGGGCGATCGCCCAGGTCATCGACCGCGGCCGGCTCGTCGGTGCCGTCTACCGGGGCACGGCGGAGCCGCTGTACTCGATGGTCCCCAAGGGCATAGCCGGGCACACCACCAAGTTTTTTGATGTTTTCGGCGAGCCGGACACGGAGAAGGCCCGGGACATCCTGGAGGAGGCGGGCATCGAGACGCCCGTTCCGCTGGAGCTGTGGTACACGACCGACCGGTACGGCACATCGACGGCGGAGGAGTTCGCCGAGATCAAGCGGCAGCTGGACGCCTCGGGGCTGTTCGAGGTCACGGTGCAAGGCAAGCCGTGGGCGGAGTTCCAGAAGGGGTACGCCGCCGGGAAGTACCCGGTCTTCGGCCGCGGCTGGTTCCCCGACTTCCCCGACCCGGACAACTTCGTGGCCCCCTTCGTCGGCGAGCGGAACGCGCTGAACACCCCCTACGACGAGCGGGAGATCACCGACAAGCTGCTGCCCGAGTCGCGGCGCGAGAGCGACCGGGGCGCCGTCTCGAAGCAGTTCGGGCAGGCCCAGGAGATCTTCGTGAGGGACGTCAGGCATCTGCCGCTGTGGCAGGGCAAGCTGTACGTGGCCACCACCGAGGAGGTCGGCGGCGCCGACCGGGCCCTCGACCCGCAGACCGTGATGCAGATGTGGGAGCTGTTCCGCAAGGGCAAGTGGTGACGTCCGGCTGATCCACATCCACATCCGCATCCGTACCGCGCCGACCGGGGGATTTCCCGGGCGGCGCGTCCGTTGTCAGTGGCCCCCGGTAGGTTCTGTGTTCGTAACGCGACGCACCCCGGAGGTTCTTGACGTGACCGACACCGACCTGCTGCCCGAGTCCTGGCGCGGAGTCCTCGGCGACGAACTGCAGAAGCCCTATTTCAAGGAGCTGACCGAGTTCGTCGAGGAGGAGCGGACCAGGGGGCCGGTCTATCCGCCGCGCGAGGAGGTCTTCGCCGCCCTGGAGGCCACTCCGTACGACCAGGTCAAGGTCCTCGTCCTCGGCCAGGACCCCTACCACGGGGAGGGGCAGGGGCACGGGCTGTGCTTCTCGGTGCGGCCGGGTGTCAAGGTCCCGCCGTCGCTGCGGAACATCTACAAGGAGATGAACGCGGAGCTGGGGCTGCCCGTCCCGGACAACGGCTATCTGATGCCGTGGGCGCAGCAGGGCGTGCTGCTGTTGAACGCGGTGCTGACGGTCCGCGGCGGCGAGGCCAACTCCCACAAGGGCAAGGGCTGGGAGAAGGTGACGGACGCGGTGATCCGCGCCGTGGCCGAGCGGCCCGACCCGGCGGTCTTCGTCCTGTGGGGGAACTACGCGCAGAAAAAGCTGCCGCTGATCGACGAGACCCGGCACGTGGTGGTGAAGGGCGCCCACCCCTCCCCGCTGTCGGCGAAGAAGTTCTTCGGCTCGCACCCCTTCACCCAGATCAACGAGGCGGTCGCGGCGCAGGGCCATGAGCCGATCGACTGGCGCATCCCGAACCTGGGCTGAGATCCACGACGGCCCGGCCCGTGAGCGGGTCGGGCCGGGTCGTCCCGGAGCCCGGTGTCGCGGTACGGCGCCGGCCCGGATGGTCCTCGACAGGCGGACAGACACAAAGGCGGACAGATACACAGACAGACAGGCCGGACGCTCGCGCCCGGCCTGCCCCGGTTCCGGGCGCTCTGCGGTTAGCGTCGCTCCCAGTGGAAACGGCGGCACCGCCGGTGCCGTCCGTAGGGACGCGGGAGGCCGCAGTGACCCAGCAGCGGGCGTACGACGACGCCCTCACGACCCGGATCGGGCAGACGGCGATGCTGCTGCACGGCGGCGACCGCGAGGAGGCACGGCAGCGGTTCGGAGTGCTCTGGACGGAGATCGGCGAGACCGGCGCCGCCCTCCACCGCTGTACGCTCGCCCGCTATCTCGCGGACGCCCAGGACGATCCGGGCGACACGCTCGCCTGGGATCTGCGGGCGCTCGCGGCCGCCGACACCGGACTGGCGGACCGGTCCGAACCGGCCGGCCGGGCGCTCCGCGTGCTCTATCCGTCCCTCCACCTCGATCTCGCTGCCGACTATCTGCGGCTGCACCATCCGGAGGCGGCCCGCCTCCATCTGGACCGCGCGCGGCGCGCGCTGGGCGTCCTGGGCGACGACGGTTACGCCCGCGGGGTCCGGACGGCGGTCGAACGCCTGGCCCGTCGCCTGGAACGGAACGGTGAGGGACCGGAGAGCTGGCCGGGGAGCTGACCGGGCCGCCCCGGAGCTTCCCGGCCGGGGGCTCCCGCGGGTCAGAAGCGTGCCGCGTCGCGGCAGGCGCGGGCCTGGGGGCTGTTCCGGTGCCAGCCGCCGTGGGCCTCCGCCAGGCCGCAGACGTCCGGGATCCCGCCCGGTGCCACCCGGGGCGCGGGCCGACGGGGCGGTGGGGCCGGCCGGCGGCGCGGGGGGTCGGTGACGGGGTCCCGGTGCCGGGGGACGCGGGGCGCGGGGGGTTTCGCCGCCGCGGGCGGCGCCGGGCGGGCGCCGGGGGAGCGGGTGGCGCCGGGCAGCCGGTCCAGGGACTCGACCGCCGGTTGCCGGACGATCTGGGGACGTACGGCGGCGGGCGGCGGGCCCGTGCGGGCCGGCGGTGCGGGGTCGGGGGCCCGGTGCGGGGTCACGTTCACGCATCCGGTGACCGCGAGTCCCGCGGCGGCCCAGATCGTGAGCGCGCCGAGGGCTCTGGCGGCGTTCGTCGTTCGCGGCACACGGCCACTCTGCTGCGCCCGGGGGCGCGTACGCCGTCGTACGCGCGCAGTTTGCTCCGTACGAGTGACTCCGGGTTTCCCCGGGCTTACGGCTCCGTTGTGCCGAGCATGCCGCGGAGGACTTCCGCGAACCCCGTGCGCAGCTCGTCGGCGCTCGGTACGGAGGCGTGGTACGAACCGGCCGCGCAGGTGAACATCAGGCCGTCCGTCCAGGCGATCAGGGACAGGGCGTGGCGCTCGGGTGCCGCGGAGCCCGCCCCGGCCAGCAGGGTGACGAGGGGGGCGCGCAGCCGGGCGCCCGAGGAGTCGTAGACGGCCCGCAGTTCGGGGCGGCGGGTGGCTTCCAGGGCCAGTTCGTAGCGGGCCACCACCAGGGCGCGATGGTGGACGAGATAGCGGTGGAGGGCGAGCGCCAGCGCGTCGGCGAAGACCGCGACACCGCTGTCGGGCGGGGGCAGTTCATGGACGCCGAGGACGGCGGACTCGCGCTCCGCCAGCCGCCTCACCGCCGTCTCCAGCAGCGCGAGCCGGGTCCTGGCGCCGTTGGAGGTCGAGCCCTGGGGGAGGCCCGCGGCCTCGTCGACGGCGCGGTGGGTGAGCCCGCGCATCCCGCGTTCGGCCAGCAGCCGCAGGGCGGCGTCGGCGATCAGTTCGGCGCGGGTCGCGGCGGGGCCGGATCCGGCCGGAGCGGCGGTGGTGGCGCGTGGCGTCATGGCGGCCAATCTACCGCCCGCACTACAGGTGTAGTAGCGTGAACGTCGTTACTACAGGTGTAGTTGACCTTGGAGGAGCCATCATGCCCGAGCGGCACGCGCTGGTGATCGGCGGCGGAGTCGGAGGGCTCACCGCGGCCCTCGCCCTCCACCGGAGCGGCTGGCGGGTCACCGTCCTGGAACGGGCCGCGACTTTGGAGCCCGTCGGCGCGGGAATCGGCCTCGCCCCCAACTCCCAGCGCGCCCTCGACACCGTCGGACTCGGCGACGAGATCCGCGCCCTCGCCGCCTGGCAGGGCGACGGCGGGCTGCGTACCCCCGCCGGGCGCTGGCTCACCCGGCTGAGCGCCGACGCGATCGCCGCCCGCTACGGCGGCCCCATGGTGCTGCTGCACCGCGCCACCCTGCTGGAGCGGATCCTGAACCGGCTGCCCGCCGACGTGGTGCGGACCGGCACGGCCGCCCGGGTCACCGACCCCGGGATCGCCGGGGGACGCCCCGCCGTGGTCGCCGTCGACGACGGCGAGCTGACGGCGGACCTCGTCGTCGGCGCCGACGGCATCAACTCCGGCGTACGCGGCCACCTCTTCCCCGGCCATCCCGGGCCGCGCTACTCGGGCTTCACCACCTGGCGCATCGTCGTCCCCGGCCTCCCCGGCGGCTTCCGCCCCCACGAGACCTGGGGCCCGGGACGGATCTGGGGCAGCCAGCCGCTCAAGGACGGCCGGATCTACGCCTACGCGGCGGCACTCGCCCCCGAGGGCGAACGCGCGGACGACGAGAAGGCCGAACTGCTGCGCGGGTACGGCGACTGGCACGACCCGATCCCGCGGCTCGTCGACGCCGCCACGCCCGAGGGCGTGCTGCGCCACGACGTCCACCACATGATCGATCCGCTGCCCGCCTTCCACCGCGGCCGTACCGTCCTGATCGGCGACGCCGCCCACGCCATGGCCCCCACCCTCGCCCAGGGCGGCAACCAGGCCATCGAGGACGCCGTCGTCCTCGCCCACCACTGCGCCCCCGAAGGCGACCAGGGCGCGGCCCTCGCCGCGTACAGCGCCGACCGGCTGCCCCGCACCACGGCCGTCGTCCGCAAGGCGGCCCTCGTCACCCGTCTCCAGTCGCTCAGCAGCGCCCCCGCCGTCGCCGTACGGGAGAGCCTGATGGCCCTGTCCGGGCGGCTGGGCCCCGGCGCCGCCGTCCGCGCCTTCGACGGGATCGCCGACTGGCAGCCACCGGTCCGCACGTATGCTGACCGCACCCTGAACGGGTGAACGGGCCGGGCCCGCGGGGGCGACCGGCGACGACACGGCGACGGATCGCCGACGCCGGCCGGACGACGGCCGGCCGGCGACCGCAACGGGAGGCTCAGTGAAGGTCGGCTGCATCGGACTCGGCGACATCGCCCGCAAGGCGTATCTCCCCGTCCTCGGCACCCTCCCGGGCGTCGAACTGCACCTCCAGACCCGCACCCCGGCCACCCTCGCCCGGGTCGGCGACGACTACCGCGTCCCCGGCCGGGCCCGCCACACCGAGCTGGAGTCGCTGATCGCGGCGGGCCTCGACGCGGCCTTCGTCCACGCCCCGACCGCGGCCCACCCCGGGATCGTCACGGCCCTCCTGGAGGCCGGGATCCCCACCTATGTCGACAAGCCGATGGCCTACGGGCTCTCCGACGCCCGGCGCATGGTGGAGCTGGCCGAGTCCCGGAACACCACCCTGACCGTCGGGTTCAACCGCCGGCTCGCCCCGGGCTACGCCCAGTGCCTGGAGCACCCGCGGGATCTGATCCTCATGCAGAAGAACCGCGTCGGCCTCCCCGAGGACCCGCGCACCTTCGTCTTCGACGACTTCATCCACGTCGTCGACACCCTCCGCTTCCTGGTCCCCGGCACCATCACCCACACCGATGTCCGGGCCCGGATGGAAGGGGGGCTGATGCACCACGTCGTCCTCCAGCTCTCCGGCGACGGCTTCACCGCCATCGGCACGATGAACCACATGAGCGGTTCGACGGAGGAGATCCTGGAGGTCTCGGGACAGGACACCAAGCGCGAGGTACGCAATCTGGCGGAGATCGTCGACCACAAAGGGCAGCCGAGCGTACGGCGCCGGGGCGACTGGGTGCCCGTCGCCCGCCAGCGGGGCCTCGAACAGGCCGTCCTGACCTTCCTCGACGCGGTACGCGCGGGCAAGGTCCTCGGCGCCCGGGACGCGCTGCGGACCCACGAACTGTGCGAACAGATCGTCACCCGGGCCCTCGAACAGGCCGGCTGAGACCCTCGGGTCCTCAGGCGCCCGGCCGGGCGTCCGGCCTGGCGGCCGGTGTCCGCGCGCCGTGCCGCCGCCGGACGAGCGCGGCGGCCCCCGCCGCCAGGATCGCGGCTGCGGCGTACACCGCCCAGTTCCCGTACCGGACGAAGAGCGTCGTGCCCGTCGCCAGCGGTACGTCGTAGACCACGGCCGTGGAGGCGTCCACCGGTACCCGGGGCCCGGTGGACGCGCCGTCGGGGCCGAATGCGGCGCTGATCCCGGTCAGCGTCGCGTGCACCATCGGACGGCCCGTCTCGGCGGCCCGCAGCGCGGCCAGCGACGCGTGCTGCGCCGGGGCCCAGCTGTGCTGGAAGGTCGAGGTCGACGACTGGGCCGTGAGGACTTGGGCGCCGTCGCGGGCCAGATTGCGGCTCATATCGGGGAACGCGGTCTCGAAACAGATCAGCGGCCCGATCCGCAGCCCGGCCGGGTCCCCGGGCCCGGGCGGCAACTCCATCACGACCTGGTGAGTCCCCCGCAACCGGTTCTCCCGCGCGGCCCGGCCCAGCGCCGTCACCCAGCCCAGGACCGAACGGAACGGGATGTACTCCCCGAACGGCACCAGGCGCATCTTGTCGTACCGCTGTCCCGTCAGCCCCGAAGGCCCCACCAGGACTGCACTCTTGTAGATCCCGGGAGGAGCCCCGGGCCCCATGCGCCGGGCGTCCACGTTCACCAGAAGATCGGCGCCCACCGCGCGGGAGAGGGCCGCCAGCCGGGCCGTCAGGTCCGGGCGCGTGTACAGATCGGTTCCGACGCTGCTCTCGCCCCACATCACCAGGTCGAGCCGGTGTCCGGCCAGTTCGCGGGTGAGCCGCTCCTCCCGGGCGAACCGGGCGTCCGCGCCGTCGATCACCCCCGGCTGGACCACCGCGATCCGCGCCGTACCGGCCGGGCGCGGCCGGGGCGACCACGCCGCGACCGCCCCGGCGGTCAGGGCGCCGGCCACGATCACCCCCGTGGTCACCCGGCGGGCCCGCGGCACGGTGATCAGAACGACGATCGCCGTGTTCACCGCCACCACCAGCAGGCTCACCAGCCACACCCCGCCCACGGACGCCAGTCGCAGGGCGGGGGAGACCTGCCACTGGGAGGCGCCCAGCAGCCCCCAGGGGCCGCCGAGACCCTGCCAGGAGCGGACCAGCTCGATCAGCAGCCAGCCCGACGGGACGACGGCGACGGCCGCCACGGCCCGTGCCACCGGCGGAGTCCGCCGACGATAAGGGCCCGTGTCACCGGTCCGCCCCGGACCGCCCAGCCACCGGCGTACCAGCCATCCCCACGGCGCCCACAGCAGCCCCAGCAGCGCGGCGAGCAGCACGATGAAGACATGAAGACTCGGGATCAGCCAGCTGTGCACGGCGATCAGGAAACCCGTCCCGCCCAGCCAGCCCTCGTACGCCGCGCGGCGGCCGGTCGGCGCGGTGCGCAACAGCAGCAGCCACGGCACCAGGGCCGCGTACGCGAGCCACCACAGCGACGGCACCGGGAAGGCGAACACCGGCAGCGCGCCCGCGAGGAGCGCTGCGGCGGTACGCCGGGGGGCGCCCGGAACGCGCATACGGGGCCTCCTCCCGCGCCGGACCGTGGGCGTACGGGGTCCGGCCCCGTACGCCCACAGTCTGGCCCGGAAGGACCGGCACCGCCCGGGCACGGATCACGCCGGGCGGGCACGGATCACGCCCGGCGGGCGCCGATCACCCGGCCGGTACGGATCACCCGGCCGGGGCGGCGGGCGTCCCCGTGGCGCGCCCGGCTCAGCCCGGTCCGCGCCGCCACCGCTCCTCCACCACCACCCCGCTCAGCCGCCAGCCCGCGCCTGTCCGGGCCAGGGTGAAGCGGTACCGGCCGCCGCACACCAGGTCCGTCCCGGCGTCCAGCCGCATCGGCGAGACGTAGTCCGCCGTCACCTCGGCCCGGTCACCGGGGTAGCCGCCCAGGTCCTCCAGGCTCACCCGGCGGTTGACGATCAGGTGCTGGCGTACCGGAAAGCCGGACATCGCCCCGGCCAGCCAGTCCGCGATCTCGGTCACGGGGCCCTCGGCCCCGCCCGCCGAACGGTAGTCCGCCCGGCCGTCGTCGGTGAACAGCGCCCGGTAGGCGCTCCAGTCGCCGTCGTCCACGGCGACCGCGTACCCCGTGACGAGATCGTCGATGGCGAGCCGGTCCATCACGGTCGAAAGATCCACGCGCTGCGTCATCGGCTCAGTGTCCGGCAGTGGGACCCGCGGGCCAAGACCCGTGCAGGTCGGTCAGCGCGTCCCGGTCCGCGAACGGCCGGTCCCGCCGGACGCCGGGGCCACCGCGCGCAGCACCACGAACTTGGGATGGCCTGCCACGGTCTCGCAGTCGCCGAAGATCCGGCGCAGCCGGACGTGGTAGCCCAGATGGCGGTTGCCGACCACCCACAGCTCACCGCCGGGCCGCAGCACCCGCCGGGCGTCGGTGAACATCCGCCGGGCGGTGGTGTCGGTGGTCGCCCGGTGGGAGTGGAAGGGCGGATTGCAGAGCACCAGGTCCGCGGAGTCGTCCGGCAGGTCCGCGAGGCCGTCGCCGACGAGGAACGCGGCCCGGTCGTCACCGCCGGGCACATTGTCGCGATACGTCTCCCGGGCCGACGCCACGGCCGAGAAGGACTCGTCGACGAAGGTCACCGAGACCCCGGGCGAGGCCACGGCCGCCGCCGTGCCGACCACTCCGTTGCCGCATCCCAGGTCGACCACGTCCACCGGTCCTTCCGGGGCCGGCAGCACACCGAGGAAGAATCGGGTACCGATATCGAGCCGGTCCGCGCAGAACACGCCCGAGTGATTGGTCACGGTACGCCCCGACATGGCGCCGATGTCGTCCGGCAGGGCGTACCGCAGCGGCCAGGGGCTCGGCGTCCTGGGCAGCGCCGGATCGGGCGTACAGAAGATCAGCCGCGCCTTGCGTACGGCGAGGGACGTCCGGGTCGGCCCGACGAGGCGCTCGAACAGTCGCAGTGTGGAGGTGTGGATCTCGTTCACCATCCCGGTCCCGATCACGACCGTGTCCGCGTGGATCGCGGGTGCCAGCCGGTGCAGCTGGTCCTCCAGCAGCGCCAGGCTCTTGGGTACCCGTACCAGCAGGACGTCGATCCGCTCCGGCGGCTCGTCGCGGACGCTCCGCAGGACCACCGGCGGCGCGCCCGGGGCGGACCCGGCGTTGCGCGCCAGATTGGCCGAGGTGGCCCGCCGGCCCAGGTAGGAGTCCGTGAGCTGGACGGGACCGTGCGCGGCGAGCGATACGGTCAGCGCCCCCCAGCGGTCCCCGAGGACGACCAGGGAGCCCGACAGATCCGTCCCCTCGTCGGCGAGGTGCCGCAGCAGATACTCGTCGGCGGCGTCCCAGGCGCGCAGCGGGTCGCGAGGGTCCTCGGGGAAGCGGGTGAGGGCGGTCTCGCCCCATGACGTGATCAGACGGTTCATCGTGCGGATCAGGCTAGCCCGACCCGGGCGGACCGGCCGACCCGGGAGCCGGTGGCCCGGAGGCGTACGGGCCGGTCGGCGAGCCGGTGGGTGTACAGGCGGGCCTGCGGGCGGGTGGTCCGGTGGCCGTACGGCCGGTGTCAGGCGGCGCGCTCGATGTGCTCCAGCGTCGTCGCCCACTTCAGTACGAGCGCCTCGTACTCCCCGCGCCGCTCCTCGGGCAGCCGTCCGTCGGCCCACAGCTCCCGGATACGGGCGTTGAGCTCGGCGGCTGACTGGGCGGACGCCGACGGCGCGACGGCCTCGGACTCGCGTTGAAGGGGGGACATGCCCCCAGATTACGGCTTCCCGCACGGACGTGAACCCCCGCTGCACCACCTGAACGCCTCCGATTCCGGGCGTTGTGCCTCCGATTCTTCGGGGTGAGCCTGTTTGAACAGGGCGAATGCCGGGTAATCGCGGCCGGGTTGCCTTCAGGGGCCGTCGAGTGCCGTGATGAATGTCATCCGGCTCCGGCGCCCTCGGCGCCCACCCGCGGCACACGGTACGGACCAGCCATGACTCACCCGCCGGACTCACCCGCGTGCGGGCTGAGCACCCCCGCCCCGACCAGGGCGAAGATCAGGATCCCCAGCAGGATCCGGTAGATCACGAACGGCATGAAGCTCTTGGTGGTGATGAACTTCATAAACCAGGCGATGACGGCATATCCCACGATGAAGGCGACCACGGTCGCGAAGATCGTCGGTCCCCAGGAGACATGTCCCTCGCCCGCGTCCTTCAACTCGTACGCGCCGGAGGCGAGGACGGCCGGGATGGCGAGGAGGAAGGAGTAACGGGCCGCCGCCTCGCGGGTGTAGCCCATCAGCAGACCGCCGCTGATGGTCGCGCCGGAGCGGGAGACGCCGGGGATCAGGGCCATCGCCTGGCAGAAGCCGTAGATCAGACCGTCCCGTACGGTCAACTCCTTCAGGGTCTTGCGCTGTTTGGCGGCCCGGTGCCGGCCGCCGGACTCGTCACGGGCGGCCAGCCGGTCGGCGATACCGAGGACCACGCCCATGACGATCAGCGTCGTCGCGATCAGCCGCAGATCGCGGAACGGGCCCTCGATCTGGTCCTTGAGGGTGATGCCCAGCACCCCGATGGGGATCGAGCCGATGATGACCAGCCAGCCCATCCGGGCGTCGTGGTCGGCGCGCATCGCCTTGTCGGTCAGGGAGCGGAACCACGCGGAGACGATTCTGGTGATGTCCTCGCGGAAATAGATCAGTACCGCGGTCTCGGTACCGATCTGGGTGATCGCGGTGAAGGCCGCCCCGGGGTCCTCCCAGCCCGCGAACGCGGCCGTCAGCCGCAGATGCGCGCTCGACGAGATCGGCAGGAATTCGGTCAGTCCCTGGACGAGTCCGAGGATGAGGGATTCAAACCACGACATGAAGAAGTACGCCACCCAAGGGAAGAGTTCGCGATCCGGCGGCCCGGGGGCGTCCCGGGGCGCGCGCTGTCCGTCCTGCGCCGATGGGCAGGAAGAGTACCGTCCCGCAGGGAGATGTACGCGCATGCCCCCGAAGGGGTGAACGTCCGGCTAATTCCCGCCCAACCGATGACGCTTGCGCCAGGCGACGACCGTCGCGACCAGCCCGGTGAGCACGATGAACCCGGTGGAGATGAGGAAGGCCGGCGAGGTGGGCGAGCTGGCACGGCTGCCCGCGACCACATAGGCCGCCGTGTTGGGGATCGACCCGATGGCGGTGGCCAGGAGGAACGGCGTATAGCCCATCCTGGACACGGCGGCGCAGTAGTTCGCCGCGGCGAACGGCACCCCGGGGAAGAGCCGGATCGCCAGCATCGAGCGGAATCCATGCGCGCTGAGCTGGTGGTCCGCCGCCGTGAGCCAGCGGCCCCGCAGCAGTGGACGCAGGGCGTCCTGCCCCAGCAGCCGACCGAGGGTGAAGGCGATCCCCGCGCCCAGGACCGTGCCCGCGACCGCCGAGACCAGACCGGCCTGGGAGCCGAAGAGGGCACCCGCGGCCAGGTTCAGCAGCGGGCGCGGAACGAACGCCGCCGTACAGATCCCGTATGCCGCCGCGAACAGCACCACCGCGGCCGGTCCGCTCAGCCGGAACGGCGGCCAGCCGTCGGCCAGCAGCCGCTGGGGCTCGTACAGCAGGACGAGCGCCCCGGCCGACAGCAGGACCAGCGCCAGCAGCGACAGCCGTGACCACGGGGACAGGAGCGCCCTGCCGCAGCGGAGGGCGAGAGCGGCGGCGGGCCGGGGGCCCACGGCGGGTCCGGGCGCGGGTTCGAACATCCGGGGAGCGTAACCGACGCGGCGGGCACGCCGCCGTAACGCGGGCCTCATCAGCTGTCCCGGACGGGTCGGGAACGCGGGCCTCATCGACGGCCCCGGACGGGTCGGGGCCATGCCCGGGGCCGCCGAAAACCGTTCGACGCGGCGCCTCGGGCTCGGACATGATCGGCGCATGTTCAGGTACGCCCCTCCCGCTGATCGCCGCGTCGTCGCGGCGGCGGTGAGGGCTGCCTTGTTCCTCGTCGCCGACGGCGTCCGAAGCTGACCCTCCCCGGATCGTCCGGTGGGACCCCGCAGGGGGAGGGTCGGCCGGCCCCAGGGGTCCCGTTCCCACCGAACGACTCAGCGATTCGAGGACGATCATCATGGCGAAGACCGCCTACGTACGGACCAAGCCGCATCTCAACATCGGCACCATGGGCCATGTCGACCACGGCAAGACCACCCTCACCGCCGCCATCACCAAGGTCCTCAGCGACCGCGGCAGCGGCAGCTTCGTGCCCTTCGACCGGATCGACAAGGCGCCCGAGGAGGCCGCTCGCGGTATCACCATCAACATCGCGCACGTCGAGTACGAGACCGGGACCCGGCACTACGCCCATGTCGACATGCCGGGACACGCCGACTACGTCAAGAACATGGTCACCGGGGCCGCTCAACTCGACGGGGCGATCCTCGTCGTCTCCGCCCTCGACGGTGTGATGCCGCAGACCGCGGAGCACGTCCTGCTGGCCCGTCAGGTCGGCGTCGACCACATTGTCGTCGCGCTCAACAAGGCCGACGCGGGCGACGACGAACTCACCGACCTGGTGGAGCTGGAGGTCCGCGAACTGCTGGACCGCTACGGGTACGGCGGCGACACCGCGCCGGTGGTACGGGTCTCCGGGCTGCGCGCCCTGGAGGGCGACCCCCGCTGGACGGCGGCGATCGAGGCGCTGCTCGACGCGGTCGACACCTATGTCCCGATGCCGGTCCGGTACACCGACGCGCCGTTCCTGATGCCGGTGGAGAACGTCCTGACCATCACCGGCCGGGGCACCGTGGTCACCGGCGCCGTCGAGCGGGGCACCGTTCGCGTCGGCGACCGGGTCCAGGTCCTGGGCGCCGACACCGAGACCGTCGTCACCGGCCTCGAGACCTTCGGCAAGCCGATGGAGCACGCCGAGGCCGGGGACAACGTGGCGCTGCTGCTCCGCGGCCTCCACCGCGACGCGGTCCGACGCGGGCACGTCGTGGCCGCGCCCGGCAGCACCACCCCCAGCAGGCGCTTCACCGCGCAGGTGTATCTGCTCTCGGGCCGCGAGGGCGGCCGGTCGACCCCGGTCGCCACCGGCTACCGGCCGCAGTTCTACCTCCGCACCGCGGACGTCGTGGGGGACGTCGACCTCGGTGAGCGGGCCGTCGCGCGCCCCGGTGAGACGGTCACGATGACCGTCGAGCTGGGCCGGGACGTGCCGCTGGAGCCGGGTCTCGGCTTCGCGATCCGCGAGGGCGGCCGTACGGTCGGCGCCGGGACCGTGACGGCCCTGGTCTGACCGGTCCCGGCCCGGCCGACCGGTCCCGGCCCGGCGACTGGTCCCGGCCCGGCGACTGGTCCTGGTCCGACCGGTCCGGCGACCGCCGGGGAGACGGCCCCGGGAACCCCGCGCGGTTCCCGGGGCCGTACCGCGTCCCGCGACGGCCCGGCCCCCGGTACGGCGGCCCTCCCGGCGCACCGACAATGGGGGAGTGGAGAACAACGAGCGCCCGGCACCCGCGGTGGACCCCGAGGCGGAGGCGATACCCGTCGTCCGGACCGTCGACCACGGCATCGCCCGGCTGCTGCCCGATGTGGACCGGCCGCGGGCCGTGCTGCTGACGGTCGACGGAGCCCCGCAGTCCTATGTCGACCTCGACGATCCGACGTACCTGGAGTTCGAGTACGCCCGGCGGATCGCCCACCTCCTGGACTCCGTCGCCCCCGAGGGCGCGCCGCTCGACGTCCTCCACCTCGGTGGCGGCGCGCTCACCCTGCCGCGCTACACCGCCGCCACCCGGCCGGGGTCGCGGCAGGTGGTGGTGGAGGCGGACCGGGCCCTGCTCGACCTGGTGACCGAGCGTCTGCCGCTGCCCGGGGGCTCCGGGATCGCCGTCCACGCCGCCGACGCCCGCGCCCACGTCGAATCCGCGCCCCCGCACAGCGCCGATGTCGTCGTCGCCGACGTCTTCGGCGGCTCACGGGTGCCCGCGCAGCTGACGTCCGTCGAGTTCGCGCACGCCGCCGAGCGGGTGCTGCGACCCGACGGCGTCTACGCGGCCAATCTCGCCGACGGCGCGCCCTTCGGCTTCGTCCGTTCCCAGCTCGCCACCTTCGGAGCCGTATTCGAGGAGCTGGCGCTGATCGCGGAGCCCGCGGTGCTGCGGGGGCGGCGGTTCGGCAATGTGCTGCTGCTGGCCTCGCACCGGCCCCTCGACACGGCGGCGCTGGCCCGGCGTACGGCGGCGGACGCCTTTCCGGCCCGGGTCGAGTACGGCGCGTCCCTTGCCCGGCTGACCGGGGACGCCCGGCCGGTCCGCGACGCCGAGGCGCAGGGGTCGCCGGAGCCGCCGGCCGGCGCGTTCGGCATCGGCTGACACGGCCTACGGCGCGGTGGCCGCCTCCGCCGGGCGGACGGAGCCGATGATGCGCTGGATCGTCGCGTCCGGAAGCTCGCCGGCGACGCCCGTGTTGGCGTGCAGCACGAACGACTTGATCTCGCCCCGCGCGTCCTTGAAGCTGAAGGCGGCCGACTTGCCGTCCGTCTCGCACTTGTGGTGCTTCTTCGTACCGGACGCCCGCGCCGTGGCGACACTGCCGGACAGGCCCGACGCGGTGGTGAACGGCTTGGCCTTGGTGACCTTGACCGTGCCGTCGGGATCGGTCTGGGCATAGGGCGCCCAGGCCCAGTTGTACGCCTCGTTGACGGCGGCGTCGGCGGTGTTCTTGGCGCCCCGGCCGCCCTTGGTGCCCGCGCCGGCCAGGCTCCAGTCCTCCATGGTGCCGTCCTTGTTGATGTCGAAGAGGCACCAGGTCGGCTTGAGCCGCGCCGGGGCGGACATCACGACGGCGGGCGAACCGTCGCCCTTCTTCTCGTCCTCGAATCCCGACTGCATCCCGGAGCCCATCAGATTCCACTCCGGCGGGACGTCGAACATCGTGCCGTGATTGGGGTTGACGACCACCTTCCAGCCGGGGACCGTCGGCTCGGCGTCCTTGCCCGCACGCGGATTGTCCCCCGTCGGCTGCGGCGGCGGGGGCGCGGCTGCGGTGCCCTGCTCTCCGGGGGACGCGGGGGACGCGGTGACCCCCTTGTCGGCGCGGGTGTCCTTCTTCCCGTCGTCACCGTCGTCCCCGAGAACGACGACGCCGGTGACGACGGCGGTCGCCACCACGGCCACGACCGCGACGGCGGCGACGAGCGCCGTCTTCTTCTTGTCCTGATTCCCGGGCGGGCGGGGCGCCCCCGACTGCCGCGGGCCCGGTACGGCGTGCTGCGGGACGGTCGGCTGCTGGTACGGATTGGGCTGCGGATACCCCGAAGGTCCCGGATACCCCGGCTGCCCCGACTGCCCGTAGGGATTCGGCTGCTGCTGGTATCCGGGCTGCCCGTACGGGTTCGGCGGAGGGCCGCCCTGCCCCGGCGGGTTCTGGTGCTGCGGGTTCTCGCCCCCGGGCGGCTGCTGCTGTCCTGGCCACATGGCGAGTAACCATAAGGGGTGGCCGGGATCCACCGTCCGGCGGTCCGCCGACTGTCCCGGGCCGCCGCGGGCCCACGAGGGGCGGCGACCCGGCGCGAGGGTATGGCCAAGCCTGCTACCCATGGGTAACATCGCGGCCATGAGCGCTGATCAGATGTCCGTGGCCGAGATGCTCGCCGCCACCGTCCCCATGGTCCGGACCCTCAACCTGGAGTTCGACGAGGCCACCGCCGAACGCGCGGTGCTGCGCCTGCCGGACCAGGCCGACTTCCACAACCACGTCGGCGGCCCGCACGCGGGCGCGATGTTCACCCTCGCCGAATCGGCGAGCGGCGCGATCGTCCTCGCCGCCTTCGGCGACCAGCTCCACCGGGCCGTACCGCTCGCCGTAAGCGCCGAGATCGGCTACCGGAAGCTGGCGAAGGGCGAGGTCACCGCGGTCGCCACGCTCGGCCGGCCGGTCGCCGACGTCATCGCCGAACTGGACCGGGGCGAGCGGCCCGAGTTCGATGTGACGGTCGAGATCCGGCGCGCGGACGGCGCGGTGACGGGGGAGATGACCATCGCCTGGACCCTGCGCCCCAACTCCTGACCCGGTCCCCGCCGCGGGCGCTCGGGAGTTGTCCACAGGGGCTGGCGCCCCCGGGGCCCGTACGGCGATGATCGCCGGGCGCGGGCCCCGACCGCGCGAGACCGGTCCGTACGCGCAACGGCGAGGAGACCCCGTATGACAGCGACCCCGTGGATCGCGGCTTTCAACGGCATCGAGCCCACCATCGACCCGAGCGCCTTCACGGCGCCCACCGCCGTCGTCATCGGGGACGTCACCCTGGGGCCCGGTGCGAGCGTCTGGTACCACGCGGTGCTGCGCGCCGACTGCGGTCCGATCCGCATCGGAGCCGGATCCAACATCCAGGACAACTGCACCGTCCATGTCGACCCCGGATTCCCGGTCATCGTCGGCGCCCGGGTGACGGTCGGGCACAACGCCGTACTCCACGGCTGCACTCTGGAGGACGAGGTCCTCGTCGGGATGGGCGCGACCGTGCTCAACGGGGCCAGTATCGGGGCGGGTTCCCTGGTCGCCGCGGGCGCGGTCGTTCCGCAGGGCATGCGGATCCCGCCCGGATCCCTGGTGGCCGGAGTGCCCGCCACGATCAAACGGCCCCTGACGGACGAGGCCCGGGAGCTGATCGGCGTCAACGCGGCGCTGTACGGAGAACTGGCGGACGCCCATCGCGGAGTGCGCCCGACGGGCTGAACGCGTGAAACGGCCCTTCGGCCGCCACATGCCGGGCGAGACCGGCCCCCACCAGGGCGATCTCCGCCGCCACCACCGTTCCCGCGGGCAGCCGCCGGGTCAGGGTCCTGGCGGCGAACGTGTTCACCAGACGCAGCCCGCGGCCGTGCGCGGCGAAGGCGTCCAGCGGCTCACGGCGCCTGCCGGACCGGTGCTTCCAGTGCCCGCCGTCCCTGACCTCGGTCGTCAGGACGTTCCCCCGGACCCGGAGGGCGACGGCGACCCAACTGCTGCCGCTGTGCAGTACGGCGTTGGAGACCAGTTCCGTGACGATCACCGACAGCGCCTCGTGGCACTCGTCGCCGAGCCGCCAGTGTGCCGCGACGGTACGGGCGAACCGCCGCAGGGCGGGGGCCGACTCCGGGGTCGCGGACATCGCGCACTGCGCGAGACGTACCGGACCCGGCTCCTCCACCGGTCGGCGCTCGGCGGCGGGAGCGGGCACGAGACGGCGCGGGGCGGCCCGGAGGTGCTCCTGTGGTGCGATCACGGTCGGCTCCTTCTTCCCCGGGGAGACCCGGGGTCGATGGGCCCAGGCTCGCGGCCCGGGAGACCCGACGCAAGGGACACAGTCGAAGAATGTCGGCTAAACCAGATAAAACGGTAAAAACTCTTTGGAGGAAGTTCCGAAAGGGGTGCCGGGCGGCCCGGCGCCGGACACGGGGTGTCACCCCGTTCGGGCACCGGGTGCGCACCGGCGCGGGTCCCGCCCGGCGGCGGTGGCGGTGGCAGTGGCGTGTCGGCGGCCGGCCGGTGTGACTGTCGGCGGATGACCGGTGGGACGCGTCAGCGCACGACCGGTGTGAACCGTACGGGCAGTGCCACCAGCCCCCGCTCCCGGATCGAGGGGCGCCAGACCAGCCGCTCGGGGTCCACCGCGAGCACGGTGTCCGGCAGCCGCTCCAGCAGCGTCTCCACCGCCGTCCTGGCGATCACCTCGGCGAGCAGCGGAGCCGGATAGGGGCAGCGGTGCGCGCCCCCGCCGAACGAGAGATGCGCCGCGTTCTCGCCGCCGCCCGGCCGCTCGCCCGGCCAGATCTGCGGATCGGTGTTCGCGGCGGCCAGCGACAGCAGTACCCGGTCACCGGCCCGGATCCGGCGGCCGCCGAGCTGGGTGTCGCGCACGGCGCGCCGCCCGCCCGCGTTCTGCGCCGGGGTGTCCAGCCACAGCACCTCGTTCAGCGCCTGCCCGACGCTCAGCCGTCCCCCGGAGACATCGCGGGCGAACCGTTCGTCGGTGAGCAGCAGCCGCAGGGCGTTACCGATCCAGTCCGCCGTCGGCCGGTGCGCCGCCGCGACGAGGGCGAGTATCTCCCGTACCACCTCGTCGTCGGTGGGGGCGACGGGATCCGCCAGCAGCCGGGAGACCACGTCGGGCCTGGGCGCGGAGCGCCGCGCGGCCACCAGCCGGCGCAGCCGCTCCCCGGCCCGGACATAGGCGGCCAGCCGCCGGGTCTCCCCGGCCTCCCGCCCCGTCCCGGCGTCCCGCCCCGTCCCGTCCTCGGCGAGCGCCGTCCGCAGATCGCCCACCAGGCCGTCGAAGGCGTCGGCGTCCGGCGGCAGCCCGCACATCAAGACGGCGGCGCGCAGCGAGACGGCACGGGCGTACGCGGACATCAACTCGGCGCGCCCGCTGCCCGCGAAGCCGTCGACGAGCCGCCGGGCGACGCCCCGGCAGACCTCCGCCAGTTCGAACTGGTCCACGGCCGCCAGCGCCCGCGCCGTCGAGGGACCGGGCCGCCCGTGCGGTCCCGGACCGGGACTCGGGGGCGCGCCGGTGGGGCCGGTGGGGACGGTGGGGACGGTGGCGGGCTCGGCCGGGCCCGGACCGGTTTCCCGCGCCCGGGGCCACGGGCCCCGGTGCCGGGTGTCCCGGACGAACAGGTCGTCGTGCGCGGTGACATAGGAGACCTCGGCATAACCGAGGACGAGCCAGGCGGAACCGCCGTCGTCGGTCACGACCGGCGCGACCCGGCCGTGCCGCCGCCGGAGGTCCGCGTGGATCCCGGCCGGCGACTCGCCGTCGGCGGGGGCACGCAGCTGAGCGGGGCCACCCGCCGTGAACCCGTCACCGGTCGCCCGGCCGGTCGCGGCCGCCGGGCCGGGCCGTCCGCCGCCGGGTTCCGCCGTGCCACCGGGTTCCGCCGCGCCGTCGGGCGGGCCGGACCCGTGGGGCCGGGCGGCCGGAGCGGGGCCGTCCGCCTGCCCGGGGCCGTCCTGCGCGGCTGCGGCTGCCGTACTGCGGTCGGTCATGGGGCGGTCTCCCGGGCCAGAGTCAGATCACGGAGGTGGTTGACGAGGCTGAGCAGTACGTACTTCCCCGAGGAACGGACCCGCGCGTCGCAGTCGACCAGCGGGACGTGCGGCGCCAGCGACAACGCCTGCCGTATCTCCCGGAGCGAGAAGAACGCCGGATCGTTCTCGAACCGGTTGACGGCGACCACGAACGGGGTCCCGTGGTTCTCCAGCCGGTCGATCGCGTACCAGGAATCGCTCATCCGGCGGGTGTCCACCAGGACGACCGCGCCGAGCGTGCCCGCGAAGAGCCGGTCCCACAGAAACCAGAAGCGTTCCTGCCCGGGGGCTCCGAACAGATACAGCACCATGCGCTCGTTGAGGCTGATCCGGCCGAAGTCGAAGGCGACCGTTGTCGTGGACTTGGCCGAGGGGCCCGCCGTCTCGTCGACCCCGACCCCCGCCTGCGTCATCACCTCCTCGGTGTTGAGGGGGCGGATCTCGCTCACGGACCGCACCAAGGTGGTCTTGCCGACTCCGAAACCGCCCACGATCACGATCTTCAGCCCGGTGTCGGCCGTGTCCGTCAGTGGGGTGAACGCGGGCAGCTCAGAGGTTGCGGAGTCCATGGAGCACCTCCTCCAGTAGAGCCGAGTCGGGCAGCCCGGCGAGTGTGCGGGCGGGCCGGGGCCGCCGGGCGGTGATACGCCCCGTCGCCAGCAGGTCGCCGAGCAGGATCCGGACCACGGTCACCGGCAGCCGGAGCTGTGCGGACAGTTCGACGACGGAGACCGGGTGCCGCGACAGGGCGAGGATCCGGGCGTGTTCCGACTGCATGCCGGCTGCCGGGCCGCATTCGCCGACCACCAGGGTCACCAGATCGAACGTCCGCTCGAGATCGGCACCGGCGGCGCAGCGCCCCCCGGTGACGGTGTAAAGGCGGTCCGGTTCCCCCAGGTCGACGGGGAGACGGGTCATGGGCGAGGACTCTCCGGGGCGGGCGGGGTTCGGGGCTCGGCGCGCAGATGGTGTCCTATCTGGTCGACGAGTTCGGTCATGTGGTGGCCGACGGCACCCGGGTCGGCGCCGTCCTCGGCCACCACGGCCAGATGGGCGCCCTCCCCGGCCTCCACGATGAACAGGAGCCCGCCGTGGAACTCCGTCATCGAGTGGCGTACGCCGCCGGTGCCGTCGCCGAACTCGACCGACGCGCCCTGCGCCAGCGCCTGGATGCCCGAGCAGATGGCCGCCAGCTGGTCGGCCTGGTCGAGCGTCAGATACGGGGTCCAGCACAGCTTCAGCCCGTCGCGGGAGAGCACCAGGGCGTGCCGGGTGCCCCGGGTGCGTTCGATCAGGCCCTCCAGGAGCCAGGTGAGGCCGGTGTCGGTGGTCTGCATGGTCGGGACGGGGCGGGTGCCGCCGGTGGCCGGGGCATCGGCCCCTTCCTCCTGTCTGTCGGGGTCGTCGGTCGGTAACGCTGTGCGCGCGGGCTCGTGGGACGGCGGTGCCGGCCCGTCCCGGGGCGGCGGGCCGGGGGCGGGGGTCCGGTCCGCCGTGTCACACTCCGGCGGCTCCGGCGACGGGCCCCCCGTGCGCGGATCCCGGAGGATCGGCCGCGGAGGTCCGTGCGGTGGCCGCCTCGGTGGCGGTGGCGGTGGCGGCGGAGTGCGCGTCGCCGTCGGTGGGGCCGGGCGGGGTGCCGCGGTGGTCCGCCCTTCCGCGGGCCTTCATGGAGCGATGGAAGGCGCCGAACCGTGCTCCCGCGTCGCGGCCGGGCCGGGAACCGACGGCGGCGCCGGTTCCCGGCCCGGAATCGGGGACGTCGGACCGGCCGCGGTCCGCCGCCGCCATCGTGCGGCCCCGGGGGCGGACCGGCAGGCCGTTCGGCGTCGCCATCCCCGGTCCGCCGTGGCCGGTGGCCGGACGCGGCGGCGGTACGAAGGGGAGGACGGCGGCCACGGGCCCGCCGGGCGGAGCCCCGGTGACCGGCCGGGTCGCCCCGGACCCGGGGGCGGCCGAGGCGCCGGTGCCGGGACCGGGGGGCGACGGATGGCCGCGTACGGGGCCGGGAACGTGACCCGGGGGCGGTGGATGGCCGGGTACGGGACCGGCCGGGGCGGCGGTGCCCGAACCGGCCGTATGCGTCTCGCGGTTCTCCTGGTGCAGCAGCTGCGGCGGCAGCAGGACCACCACCCCCGTACCGCCCCGGGACGAGGGCCGGTAGGTGACCGTCATGTGGTACTTGACCGCCAGCATGCCCACCACCACGAGACCGATCCGGGTACTCGGCAGGAACGCGAGATCGGACGCCCGGCCCGACACCGCCTCCTCGGCGCGTTCGAGCTGCGCCTCCGCCATCTTCAGACCGCTGTCCTCGACGGTGACGACCAGCCCGGCGGCCCGCTCCTCGACATAGACGTGCACCTCGTCCACGGGCGGCGAGAAGGTGGCGGCGTTGTCCATCAGTTCGGCCAGGAGATGCATCACGCCCTCGGCCGCGTAGCCCGCGATCCGCGCCGTACTGGTGGAGTGGAGCCGGACCCGTCGGTACGCCGGGATCCGGCCCACCGCGCCCCGCAGAACGGACTCCATCCCGATCGGCCTGTTCCATGTCCGGCCGGTCCTGCCGCCCATCAGCAGGGACAGCCGGTCCGCCGAAAGACCCAGCTGGGAGGTCTTGTGGTCGAGTTGCAGCAGCTCCCCGAAGACCTCCCCGCCGTGACGATCCTGCATGTCCCGCAGATCGGCGAGCATGCTGACGGTCAGGGCCTGGACCCGGCTGAGGGTCTTGGTCCCCGCGCCCATCACGGCCGCCGCGCGCCGCTCGCTCAGGGCGACCTCGCGGACCACCGTGTCGAGCAGGACCCGGAGCCGGTCGTCGCCGGGGTGTTCGACGGCGGCGAGGGCGGTGCCCGCGGAGGAGCCCGACCGCAGCCGGGCCACCACGTCCGGCAGGGTCACCGCGGTCAGCCGGTCCAACTCGTCGGCGGAGCGCGCCAGCCGGCGGACGGCGGTGACGCTGTCGGCGGTCGCCGCCCTGGCGACGGTCTCGCTCTTGGCGATCTCGGCGGCACACAGGGCCAGCAGCGCCCGCAGCCCGGGATCGGCCGGAGCGGGGGCCTCGCCGAGTACCGGGCCGAGGGTGTCCCCGTCCCGCAGCCGCTTGACCACCAGCGGCAGGGTGACCTCCAGCAGCCGTACGACGTCCTCCTCCGCGCGGGCCGTACGGGTCCGCAGCACCCGTGCCTCCTCGTCGGCGGCGCCCGCCGCGGCCCGCAGCCGCCGGGCGACGAGGGTCCCGACGACGATCCCGGCCGTGACGGCGGCCCAGGCGACGGCGACCGTGACGGCGGCCCAGGTCCGGTCCCGACCGGGGGCCGCGGCGATCGCCGCGGCCCCGGCCGCGGCGGCCAGCGCGACCGCGAGCGGCGGTACGGCCGGGGGCAGCGGGCGCGGTGTTCGTATCCGATGCGGTTTCGGGGCTGGCACGGACATGGGGTCCTTAGCTGCTCGAGTCTGCCGGAACCGCGGGAGCTCCGGTGTGTGTGACGGTCCGGGTGCGTGACCGCGGGGGCCGGGCGAGCGGGGCCGACCGGCGCGTGGGCCGAACGTGTGCGCGGACACCGGGAGTTGACGGTGATCTTCCGCACGAGCGTGGCGCTCATGCTAGCCACGGGCGGTGGTCGCCGAGCCCGGACCGCGACGACTCCCCACAGAACGGGGGACTTCGTCCCGAAGTCACCCTGCGGCGCCCGGGATCGTGGTATCGGCCCGCCGTACGACGGCGGGGGAGCAGGCCCCGCCCGGACGCCGGGGCGCGTACGCCGGGGCGTGGGGCGAACATCACAGGCGCGCGCCCTGAGACGTACGGCCGGGGCGGACTACCGTGTGCGGGTGCCCAGGGACCGCAACACGTTCTCGTTCTTCTCGCCTTCCGCCTGGTGGCAGGGGGTTTCGCACCGTGTCGTCCATCGGGTGTGGGACGGGGTGCGGAACGCGGGCGCGGTGACGGCCGAGCGCCCCGGGCGGCTGCGTTTCCGGGCCATCGGCCCCGGCACCCGGCTGGCCTTCCCCCAGGGCACCGTCTTCGGGGAGCGGTGGATCGAACTCGGCGAGCACTGCGTGATCGCGGAGCAGGTCACGCTCACTGCGGGCATGATGCCGGGGCTCGACCTGGGGCCCGATCCCATCCTGACCCTCGGGGACGGGGTGGTCCTCGGGCGCGGCAGCCATATAGTCGCCGACACCCTGGTGACCGTCGGCCGGGACACGTACTGCGGTCCGTACGTCTACATCACCTCGACCAACCACAGCTACGACGATCCCGAGCTGCCCGTCGGCAAGCAGTGGCCGCGGACCGCGCCCGTCTCCATCGGCCCCGGCTGCTGGCTGGGTACCGGGGCCGTGGTGCTGCCGGGCGCCCGGCTGGGGCGGAACGTGGTCGTGGCGGCGGGCGCGGTGGTACGGGGCGAGGTGCCGGACCACTCCGTGGTGGCGGGCGCGCCCGCCAGGACCGTACGGAGCTGGGACCCCGTCCACGGCTGGCAGCCCCCGCTCAGGACGCCGCCGCCGGTGCCGATACCCGACGGGGTGACGCCCGAGGAACTGCTGGCCCTCACGGAGCACGACCGTCCCGCGGAGGGCTGATCCCGCTCCGCCGCGCGGCCGCCGAGCCGCCGGGCTCGAGCCGCCGGGCCCGGCCGTCAGCCGCCCGCTAGCAGGACCGAGCCGACCAGCGCGAGCCCGGCTCCCGTGGCCTGGACCCCGCGCAGCCGTTCCTTCAGCACGATCAGCGCCGCCAGTACGGTGACCACCGGATAGAGATGGGACAGGACGGCGGCGACGGTCACCGGTCCGGTCTGGGCGGCCAGGGCGTAGGTGCCGTTCGACGCCACGTCCGCCAGACCGACGAAGGCCAGCAGCGGCAGGGCGGACCACAGCACCCGGAGGCCGCCGTCCTCGGGGAGGATCCGGCGGCCCCGGCGCGCCGTGACGGCGAGGGCCGTACCGCCGACGGCGATATTGACCGTCCGCTGGACGAAGAGGGCGAGAAAGAGCCCGGTGACACTGGACGACGCCTCCGCGATCAGGGTCATCACCGCGCCGAAGCCGACCGCCGCGACGAGGGTGAGCGCCACCGTCCGCCGCTGTACCGGCGCGCCGCGCAGTTCGGGTCCGCCCGCCATGACGATCCCGAGGACGGCCACCCCGATCCCGGCGAGCTGCACCGGGCCGGGGCGCTCGCCGAGCAGCAGTCCGACGCCGACAGGGACCGCGACCCCGACCGAGCCCAGCGGGGAGACCACCCCCATCGGGCCCAGGGCGAGGGCCTGGTAGAAGCAGAGCAGGGCCACCGGGCCCAGGACCCCGGCCGCCACCGCGTACCAGAGCTGGGGGCCGGCCTCCCGCCAGGCCGCCGTCGCCAGCACGATCACCCCGAGGACGACGACCGCGACGGTCTGGGAGGCGACGACGACGGTGAGGGCGGGGGCCCGCCGGGTCAGCAGACCGCCGCCGAAGTCGGCCAGGCCCATCAGCAGGGCCGTGGTCAGGGCGAACAGTGCGACCATGGAGAGACCTCGCAGTACAGTGTGTTGGACCTGGCGGTGCAGCACACGGTAGTGCAGGATATTGGACTATGTCATTCACTATCTTGGATGGAATGTGGCGGACCTCGATCATCTGACGCAGTCGCTCGCCCGCAATCTCAAGCGCTGGCGCGCCGAGCGCGGCCTCACGCTCGACGGCCTGGCGGCCCGCTCGGGGGTGAGCCGGGGCATGATCATCCAGATCGAGCAGGCGCGGACCAACCCCAGTGTCGGCATCGCGGTGAAGCTGGCCGACGCGCTCGGCGTCAGCATCGCCACACTGCTCGACCGCGACCACGGCCCCCAGGTCCGGGTGGTACCTCCCGACGGCGGGATGCGGATGTGGTCGACCCCGGCGGGCAGCTTCAACGAACTCCTGGTCGGGACCGAGCTGCGGGGTCCGCTGGAGATGTGGTTCTGGCGTCTGGAGCCCGGCGACGGGAGTTCGTCCGACGCCCATCCCGACGGCACGGTGGAACTCATCCATGTGTCCGAGGGGGTGCTGACTCTGGTGGTGGACGGGGAACCGTATGCCGTGACCGCCGGGGGCTCCGCGGTCTTCGAGGCGAATGTGCCGCATGCGTACCGCAACGACGGCACGGAGCCCGCCGTCCTGACGATGGCCGTCGCCGTACCGCCCGTCCGCTGATCCGCACCCCGCACCCCGCACCCCGCGTCCGGCAGAACCGGAACGCGGCCCGGCCCGCGCCTCCGCCGGGGGACCGGGCCCAACCGGTCCCGGACGAAAGGGAATCGAGGGCGGCGCGGGGCTCACGGGGGTGGGCGGAACGGGCTCCGGCCGCTTGCTACCGTGCGGTCATGCGCGCACCCATCGGCTCCTTCGACACCGCCAGGCCCGCCCCCGACGCCCTCGACGAACTCGTCGCCCCGGTCGCCGACGCCGTACGGAACTGGACCGGCGACGTCCCCGCCGACCAGCTGATCCATGTCGACACCGACCCGGCGATCGCCGATACCTCGGCCTTCGTCGCCCACTACGGCGAGGAACTGCTCCGGCAGTCCGCGAACTGTGTCGTCGTCGCGGCCAAGCGGGGCGGGGAGACCGGCCTTGCCGCCGCCGTGGTGCTCTCCCACACCCGGGTCGATGTGAACGGGGTCGTCCGCAGACACCTGGGCGCCCGCAAGGTGTCGTTCGCCCCGCAGGAGACCGCCACCGGGCGGACCGGGATGGAGTACGGCGGGATCACCCCGATCGGGCTCCCCGGTGACTGGCCGCTGCTGGTGGACGCCGCCGTCGCCGACACCCCCTGGGTCCTCCTCGGGAGCGGACTGCGGCGCGGCAAACTGATCGTCCCGGGCAAGGCGCTCGCCGCCCTGCCCCACGCCGTCGTCCTCGAAGGACTCGGGATCTGACCCGCCCCCCGGCACAACCGCCCCCGGGCCTTCCCGGGGGCGCCACGGCACCCCCGGGCTCAGCCCAGCCGGGGTATCTCGATGGCGGGGCAACGATCCATGACCATGTCGAGACCGGCCGCGCGGGTCCGCTCGTACGCCGCCTCGTCCACCACGCCGAGCTGGAACCAGACCGCCTTCGCGCCCTTGGCGACCGCCTCGTCCGCCGCCTGCCCCGCCAGCGACGCGTTCACGAACACATCGACCACGTCGACGTCGAAGGGGATGTCCGCCAGCGACGCGTAACCCCGCTCGCCGTGGACCGTCTCCTCCTTCGGATGGACCGGCACGATCCGCTTGCCGAAGCGCTGAAGCACGCGCGCGACCCCGTACGCCGCCCGCGACTCGTTGTTCGACAGGCCCACCACCGCCCAGGTGTTACCCGTCGAGGTGAGGATCCTGCGGATGGTCTCGTCGTCTCCGTACATGTCTGCCACAACGGATCACCCGTACGGAGCATTCCCCTCCGTACGACCCCCGATCGGGTGACGCATAGGGTGGCCGGATGCAGGAGCAGTACCGGACGGTCGCCCGCGAGGGCGTCCACGAGACCGAGATCAGCCGATCGCGCTTCCTCTGCGCGCTCGCGCCCGCGGCGACCGAGGAGGAGGCCAGGGCGTTCGTCGCCCGGATCCGCCGCGAGCACCCCACCGCCACCCACAACTGCTTCGCCTACGTCATCGGCGCCGACGCCGCCGTCCAGAAGGCGAGCGACGACGGGGAGCCCGGCGGCACCGCCGGGGTGCCCATGCTCCAGATGCTCACCCGGCGCGACATCCGCTACGCCGTCGCCGTCGTCACCCGCTACTACGGCGGGGTCAAGCTCGGCGCCGGGGGACTGATCCGCGCCTACGGCGGTGTGGTCGGCGAGGCGCTCGACGCCCTCGGGACCGTCGTCCGCCGCCGCTACCGGCTGGCCGTCGTCACCGTCGACCACCAGCGGGCCGGGAAGCTGGAGAACGACCTGCGGGCCACCGGCAGGACCGTCCGCTCCGTCGCCTACGCCGAGCGGGTCGCCATCGAGATCGCCCTCCCCGACGCCGACATCGACACCTTCCGCGCCTGGCTCGCCGACGCCACCGCCGGGACCGCGCGCATCGACGTGGGCGGCGAGGCGTATGGCGACGCCTGACGCCCGCCGAATCCCCGGACCCGGCCGGGCTGTCACACCCCGCCGATACTCTCGGGGATCATGAGACTCCTGCACACGTCGGACTGGCATCTGGGCCGGTCGCTGCACCGGGTGAGCATGCTCGACGCCCAGTCCGCGTTTCTCGACCACCTCGTCGACGCGGCCCGCGCCCACGAGGTCGACGCGGTGCTGGTGGCAGGAGACGTCTACGACCGGGCGGTGCCCCCGCTCGCCGCCGTCGAACTCTTCGACCGGACACTGCACCGGCTGGCCGCCGCGGGCGTCCCCACCGTGATGATCTCCGGCAACCACGACTCGGCCCGCCGCCTCGGCGTCGCGGCCGGACTCATCGAACGCGCCGGGATACATCTGCGGACCGGCCCCGATGGCTGCGCCGTCCCCGTCGTCCTCGCCGACACCTACGGCGACGTCGCCCTGTACGGAGTGCCCTATCTGGAACCGGCCCTCGTCAAGGACGCGTTCGGCGTCGAGCGGACCGGACACGAGGCCGTCGTCGCCGCGGCCATGGACCGGATCCGCGCCGATCTCGCAGGCCGCCCGCCCGGCACCCGCTCGGTCGTCCTCGCCCACGCCTTCGTCGTCGGCGGCACCGCCAGCGACAGTGAACGGGACATCACCGTCGGCGGGGTCGCCGCCGTGCCCTCCGCCGTCTTCGACGGAGTGGACTACGCGGCCCTCGGCCATCTGCACGGCTGCCAGACCATCACCGACCGCGTGCGGTACTCGGGCTCCCCGCTCGCCTACTCCTTCTCGGAGGCCGCCCACCGCAAGTCGATGTGGCTCGTCGACCTCGGCGCGGACGGCGCCGTGACCGCCGAGCGGATCGACTGCCCCGTGCCCAGGCCCCTCGCCCGGCTCACCGGCCGCATCGACGACCTGCTGAGCGACCCCGCCCACGAGCCGTACGAGGACGCCTTCGTCGAGGCGACCCTCACCGACCCCGTCCGCCCCGCCGAGCCGATGGCCCGCCTGACGAAACGCTTCCCGCACACGCTGAGCCTCGTCTTCGCCCCCGAACGGCCGCCAGGGGACGACGACGGCGTCTCCTACGCCCGGCGGCTGCGCGGCCGGGACCGGCGGCAGATCGCGGAGGACTTCGTGGCCCATGTCCGGGGCGCCGGACCGGACGCCGCGGAGCGCGCCGTCCTGAGCGCCGCGTTCGACGAGGTCCGCACCGCGGACGCGGAGGCCGCCGGATGAAGCTGCACCGCCTCGCCGTCACCGCCTTCGGCCCCTTCGGCACCACCCAGGACATCGACTTCGGCAGCCTCACCGCCGACGGCCTCTTCCTGCTCCACGGCCCCACCGGCGCCGGGAAGACCTCCGTACTCGACGCCGTCTGCTTCGCCCTGTATGGCACGGTGCCCGGCGCCCGGCAGGCGCCCGGCACCCCGCTGCGCAGCGACCACGCCGAGGCCGGCGTCTTCACCGAGGTCCTCCTCGACCTCACCCTCGGCGGCCGCCGCCTGGAGATCACCCGCTTCCCCGCCCAGCAGCGCCCCAAGAGGCGGGGCACCGGATTCACCTCCGAGCGGGCCCGGAGCCTGCTGCGGGAGTACGACGCCGCGGCCGGCGAATGGCGCGCCCTCAGCCGCTCCCACCAGGAGGTCGGCGAGGAGATCGAACAGCTCATCGGGATGAGCCGGGAGCAGTTCTGCCAGGTCGTCCTGCTTCCCCAGGGCGACTTCGCCCGCTTTCTGCGCGCCGACGCCGAGGCCAGGGGACGGCTGCTCGGCCGCCTCTTCGACACCCGCTGCTTCGCCGCCGTCGAGGAACGCCTCGCGGAGCGCCGCAGAGCCGCCGAGGCCCGGGTCCGTACCGGCGACGAACGACTGCTCGCCCTGGCCCACCGGATGGAACAGGCCGCCGCGGGCGCGGCCGGGGACTGGCCCCTGCCGGATATGCGCCCCGGCGCCCCCGGACTCGCCGCCGCCGTCCTCGCCCGGGCGGCCGTCGCCCGCGCGGGCGCCCGCGAACGGCTCGCCGTGGCCCGCTCCGCCGTCGCCATCGCCGAGGACCGGCAGACCGCGGCCCGTACCGCCCTCGACACCGCCCGGGAACACGATCGACTCCGGCGGCGGTCCGAGGAGACCCGCCGCCGCCAGGCCGAATCCGAGGCCGCCCGGCCCGCCCACGAGGCCGTCCTGGCCCGGCTCGAAGAGGCCCGCAGGGCCGAGCGGGTGGCCCCCGCGCTGACCCTGCGCGCCACCGCCGAACGGGCTCACCGTACGGCGGCCGCCGCGCTCGCCGCCGCCCGCACCGCCCTGCCCGCCGACCTCGCCGACGCCGCCCCCGGACAGCTCGCCGAAACGGAGCGGGGAATCCGCGGCGACCTCGGAGCCCTGGAGGCCGCCCGGCGCGCCGAGGCGCGCCGCGCCGAGATCACCCGCGAGCGGGCCGCGCTCGACCGGGCCGCCCGCGCGGACGACGACGCCCGGCAGGACGCCGAGGAGTGGCTCGCCGGCTGGGACGACCTGCGCCGCGCCCACCAGGACCGGCTCGCCGCCGCCCAGGAAGCCGCCACCCGCGCCGAACAGCTCGCCGGGCGGCTCGGCCCCGCCCGCGGGCGCCGCGACGCCGCGCGGGAGCGGGACCGGCTGGCCGCCGCCGGGACCGAAGCCGAGGACGGGCTGCGGACCGCGCGCGACGGCGCGCTCGCGGCCCGTACCGCCTGGCTCGACCTCAAGGAGCGCCGACTCGCCCGGATCGCGGCCGAACTGGCCGCCGGGCTCGTCCCCGGTGAGCCCTGCGCGGTCTGCGGCTCCGCCGACCACCCGGAACCGGCGCGCCCCGGCACCGGACACGTCTCCCCCGCCGACGAGGACGCCGCCTACGACGCCCTCACCCGGGCCGACGAGATCCGGTCCGAGGCCGAGCGTCGGCTGGACCGGATCAGCACGGCGCTGGCGACGGCCCGCCTCCGGGCCCGCGACGACGACACCGCCGCCGCCCCCGCCGCGGACTTCGCCGGGACCGGCCCCCGCGACCCGGCGGCCGCCGAACTCGCCGCCCTGGTCGCGGAGGTGGAGCGCGACCTCGGCGCCGCCCGCGGCCTCGCCTCCGGAATCCACGCCGCCCGGGAGGACCTCGACCGTGCCGAGCGCGAACACGAGGAGCGCGTCGGCCGTCTCCAGCGCCTCGACCAGCGCGGCGCCGCCCGTACCGCCGAACGCGAAGCGCTCGACCGGGAACACGCCGCCCTCGGCGGCGAACTGGAGCGGGCCAGGGCCGGGGCCCGGTCCGTCGCCGAACGCGCCGCGGCGCTGGAGCACCGGGCCCGGCTCGCGGCCGGCGCCGCCGAGGCCGGCCGCGCCGCCGACGAGGCCGCCCGACGGCTCAAGGAAGCCGACGGGCAGGCGGCCGACGCCGCCTACCGGGCCGGGTTCCCCACCCCGGGCGCCGCGGCGGAAGCCCTCGTCGGCGATGCCGGGCACCGTGAACTCCAGCGCCGCGCCGACCTCTGGCAGGCCGAGGCGGCGGCCGTCGCCGAGCGGCTCGCCGAATCCGACCCGTCGGCCGCCGCCGGGGCGCCGCCCGCCGACCCCGACGCCGCCGCCGGGAGACTCGCGGCCGCCGACACCGCCCTGCGGGACGCCGCGTCCGCCCTGGCCTCCGCCCGGGACCGCGCCGCCGAACTGGACGCGCTGTCCGAGGAGGCCACCACCTCGGTCCGGGGTTCCGTACCGCTGCGCGCGGAGTACGAACGCGTGGCCCGGCTCGCCGCCCTCACCGCGGGCACCTCCGCCGAGAACGAACGCCGGATGCGGCTGGAGTCGTACGTCCTGGCGGCCCGCCTCGAACAGGTCGCGGCGGCCGCCACCGAGCGGCTGCTGCGGATGTCCGCCGGGCGCTACTCCCTCACCCACTCCGACGCCCGCTCCGGCGGCGGGCGCTCCGGGCTCGGCCTGCGGGTGGTCGACGCGTGGACCGGCCGCGAACGCGACACCGCCACCCTCTCCGGCGGTGAGACCTTCTTCGCGTCCCTCGCCCTCGCCCTGGGACTCGCGGACGTCGTCACCGAGGAAGCCGGGGGCGTAAGGCTCGACACCCTCTTCATCGACGAGGGCTTCGGCAGCCTCGACGAACAGACCCTGGACGAGGTGCTGGACGTGCTGGACTCCCTGCGGGAGCGCGACCGCAGCGTCGGCATCGTCAGCCATGTCGCCGATCTGCGCCGCCGTATCCCCACCCAGCTGGAGGTGGTGAAGGAACGCCACGGCTCGACGGTACGGCTCCGCACGGGAGCGCCCGCCGACTAGGTTCTGTCCGGGGCCCGGCCGGTGGAGCCCGGTACCGGAATTCCCGGCGGACGGGCCGGGGTCAGCGGCTGACCGGGCGCCCCGGCAGCGGGGAGGAGTAGACGACGCTCGTCGTCACCGCGCCCAGCGCCCCGATCCGGCCCGTGACCTGTTCCAGATGGCCCATGTCCCGGGTGGCGACCTTCAGGACGAAGCAGTCGTCGCCCGTGACATGGTGCGCCTCCAGGATCTCCGGGGTGGTGTCCAGCAGATCGTGGAACGGCTTGTAGTTCCCGTTCGGGTACCGCAGCCGGACGAAGGCCGTGATGGCCAGGCCCAGCCCGCCCCGGTCCACCAGCGCGCCGTAGCCGGTGATGATCCCGGCCTCCTCCAGCCGGCGTACCCGCTCGGTGACGGCGCTCGCCGACATGGAGACCTCGCGGGCCAGCTCCGCGAAACCGGCCCGGCCGCGGCGCTGGAGGAGATCCAGCAGACGCCAGTCGGTGGCGTCCGGTGCATAGTCGTTCATGGAGCCAAGACAACCGGGGAATCACCGGCTGATCAAGTCATCTGCCGGGGAAAGTGCCTTCAGGCGGCGCGCGGCCGCCCGTAGATTCACTGCCATGAACACCATTTCGCACACCTTCTCCGCTCCCGCAACCGCCCCCGCTCCCGCTTCGAACCCGGTCCTTCGGGTGCCGCCCGCGCCGCCCGCCGCGGCGGCCGCGTACTTTCGTGCGAGTCTCACCTTCCACGCCGATGTCTCCGACGTCGCTGCCGCCCTCGCCGACGGCGGCGGCACCGGCAGGTCCGGGTTCGTACTGCTCGACTCCCGCTCCGCGCCCGCCTGGGACCAGGGCCACATTCCCGGCGCCGTCCACCTGCCGACGGCTCTGATCCCGGAGCAGGCCGACCGGCTCCTCGACCCGGCCGTCCCCGTCGTCACGTACTGCTGGGGCCCCGGCTGCAACGGTGCCACCCGTGCCGCCCTCGCCCTGGCCGAACGCGGCTACCAGGTCAAGGAGATGCTCGGCGGATTCGAGTACTGGGTACGGGAGGGGTTCGCGTACGAGACCTGGGAGGGCGACGACCGCCGGGCACCCGACCCGCTGACCGCGCCCGTCGGCGCCGACGACTGCGGCTGCTGACCGGCCCCGCGCCGGACGCCCTCCCTCCGGCGCCCGCGGGCCGTCGCATCCGGCACCCCCGTCGCACCCGCCGCCCCCGCCGCCGGGCGGCCGCGGCCGATAATGGGATGCGGACGCCCCCGGGATCACCGATGATCGGGCGCCATGTCTGCCTTTCCGCATCCCGACCCGGCGGCCCTGCGCCGCGACCCCCTGCCGCTGCGCGGCCGTACGGCGCTGGTGACCGGTGCGAGCAGAAGAGGCGGCATCGGATACGCGGTGGCCCGCAGGCTCGCCGCGTACGGCGCCGGGGTCTATCTGCACCACCACGTCCCGCACGACGAGGCGAAGCCGTGGGGTGCCGAGCCCGGCGGGCCCGAGGTCGTGGCCGAAGGGGTCCGCGCCGCCCTCGGCGACCCCGCGGCACGGGTGTTCCACGGCCCCGCCGATCTGTCCGACCCCGCCGCGCCCGCCGCGCTCGTCGCCTCGGCCGCCGAGGCGTTCGGCGGACGGCTCGACATCCTCGTCGCCAACCACGCGCTGAGCGGCTACGACGGCACCCTGGACGTGATCGACGCCGACATGCTCGACGCCCACTTCGCCGTCGACACCCGCTCCGTCGTCCTGCTGGTGCAGGCGTACGCCCGGCTGCGGGCCGGACTGCCGCCCAGAACGCCCGGCGGCCGGGTGGTCATGATGACCTCGGGCCAGGACATCGCGGGCGGTATGCCCGGCGAACTGGCCTACGCGCTCGCCAAGGGAGCCAACGCCTCGGTCACCCGCTCCCTCGCCACCCATCTGGCCGATCTCGCGATCACCGTCAACACGGTCAACCCCGGCCCCGTGGACACCGGCTACCGGGAGGGCGACGACTACCGGGCGGTCGCCGACCGGTTCCCGGCGGGGCGCTGGGGCATGCCCGACGACCCCGCACGCCTGATCGCCTGGCTGGCCACCGACGAGGCCGGGTGGATCACCGGAGAGGTGATCAACTCCGAGGGCGGCTTCCGCCGCTGACCCCGGCGAACGCCGGGGGAGTAGCCGGGGCCGGGGGGGGGGGGGGGGCCCCCCGCCCCCGGGGGCGCCCGTGAGAGACAAGAACACCCCCCACGGATGGACCCCCGGC
>NZ_JBHYZV010000037.1:0-73428 GCF_042753905.1 Streptomyces sp. NPDC059248
GTACGGGACCGGGCCGTGGTGGCGTTCATCGCCGAGGGGAGAAGGTACCGGTGTCCACCGGGTGAAAGGCGCCGCGGGCGGTGAGGATGGCACCATGGGATTCCATGTCGACTCCGAGACCGGGCGGCTGCGCCGGGTCATACTGCACCGGCCCGATCTGGAGCTGAAAAGGCTCACCCCCAGCAATAAGGACGCCCTCCTCTTCGACGACGTGCTGTGGGTGCGCCGCGCCCGCGCCGAGCACGACGGATTCGCGGACGTCCTGCGCGACCGGGGCGTCGAGGTCCATCTCTTCGGCGATCTGCTGCGCGAGTCGCTGGAGATCCCCGACGCGCGAGCGCTCGTCCTCGACCGCGTCTTCGACGAGAAGGAGTACGGACCGCTGGCGACCGGCCATCTGCGTGCCGTCTTCGACGACATGGCCGTCCCCGATCTGGTGGAGGCGCTGATCGGAGGGATGACCAAACGGGAGTTCCTCGCCGGGCATCCGGAGCCGACATCCGTACGGTTCCACGCGATGGACCTGGACGAGTTCCTGCTCGATCCGCTGCCCAACCACCTCTTCACCCGTGACACCTCGGCCTGGATCTACGACGGGGTCTCGATCAACGCCATGCGCTGGCCCGCCCGGCGGCGCGAGACGGTGCACTTCGAGGCGATCTACCGGCACCATCCGCTGTTCACCGGGCCCCAGGCCGGGCCGTTCCACCACTGGTCCCAGGGGCAGAGCGACTACCCCTCCACCATCGAGGGCGGGGACGTCCTCGTCATCGGCAACGGCGCCGTGCTCATCGGAATGAGCGAGAGGACCACACCGCAGGCGGTGGAGATGCTGGCGAGAGGGCTGTTCGCGGCCGGCTCGGCGCGGACCATCGTCGCCCTCGACATGCCGAAGCGACGGGCCTTCATGCATCTCGACACCGTGATGACCATGGTCGACCGGGACACCTTCACGCAGTACGCGGGGCTCGGCATGCTCCGGTCGTACACGATCGAACCGGCCGAGGGGCCGCAGGCACTCAAGGTCACCGACCATCCGCCGGAGCAGATGCACAGCGCGATCGCCGCGGCGCTCGGGATGCAGGAGATCCGGGTCCTCACCGCCACCCAGGACGTGCACGCCGCCGAGCGCGAGCAGTGGGACGACGGCTGCAATGTGCTGGCGGTGGAGCCGGGCGTGGTCGTGGCGTATGAACGCAACGCGACCACCAATACGCATCTGCGCAGGCAGGGCATCGAGGTCATCGAGATCCCGGGGAGCGAATTGGGGCGGGGGAGGGGCGGGCCGCGATGCATGAGCTGCCCCGTCGAACGGGAAGCGGTCTGACCGCCTCTGTCCCGCCCCTGCTCCCGGCGCCGTCCCGGCACCGCGCCGCGGGAGGGGCGGGGGTTTGCCGGGGAAGGGCGGAGGGCACTCTGTATACTGATACGGAGAGCCGTATGAACTTCCATTCGGGCAGGGTGGGGCGGGGCGGGCGCGCGACGGGATCGCTCGTCCCGGCCCCGCACCGCTCGTCCCCCGTCCTCGTCCCTGCCCGCTTCGTCCGCCCGTCTTTGTTCCCGATCCCGATCCCGTTCCCGTTCGCGTTTTCGTTTCCGTCCGTCGACCGTCCCGTGTCACCCGACCTACCGCGCCCCAGGAGCACGCCATGGCGATACATCTCGAAGGCCGCCACTTCCTCAAGGAGCTGGACTTCACCGCCGACGAGTTCCGCGGACTCGTCGATCTGGCGGGACGGTTGAAGGCTGCCAAGCGGGCGGGGGCCGAGGAGCGGTTGCTGAGCGGGAAGAACATCGCCCTGATCTTCGAGAAGCCGTCGACCAGGACCCGCTGTGCGTTCGAGGTCGCCGCCGCCGATCAGGGCGCGTCCACGACGTACATCGATCCGTCCGGTTCGCATATCGGCCGCAAGGAGTCCGCGAAGGACTCCGCGCGGGTGCTCGGCCGGATGTTCGACGCCATCGAGTTCCGCGGTGACGAGCAGTCGACGGTGGAGGAACTGGCGGCCCATGCCGGAGTCCCGGTCTACAACGGGCTGACCGACGACTGGCATCCCACCCAGATGCTCGCCGATGTGCTCACCATGGTGGAGCACAGCGACAAGCCGCTGACGGGGATCGCCCTCGCCTATCTCGGGGACGCCCGGTTCAATATGGGCAACTCCTATCTGATCACCGGTGCCCTGCTGGGGATGGATGTCCGGATCGTGGCGCCCCGGGAGTACTGGCCCGCCGAGGAGATCCAGGACAGGGCGCGGGAGCTGGCCGGGGCGAGCGGGGCGCGGATCACCCTCACCGAGGACATCGCCGAGGGCGTCCTGGGCGCGGACTTCGTCGCCACCGACGTCTGGGTCTCCATGGGTGAGCCCAAGGAGGTCTGGGAGGAGCGGATCAAGTCCCTGGGGCCGTACACCGTCACGATGGACGTGCTGCGCGCCACCGGTAATCCGGAGGTCAAGTTCCTGCACTGCCTGCCCGCGTTCCACGATCTGGAGACGGCGGTGGCGCGGGAGATCCATGCCTCGTACGGCCTGACGGAGCTGGAGGTGACGGACGAGGTCTTCGAATCGGCCCACTCCGTCGTCTTCGACGAGGCGGAGAACCGGCTGCACACGATCAAGGCCGTGCTGGTGGCGACGCTCGGGCCCGCCGTCGGAGAGGGCTGATCCGGGGAGGAGTGGTTCCGGGCGTCCCGGCGGCGGCGCGCAGCTCGTCCGCGGGCCGGCCCGGGGCCTTGCTGTGGGGCACCCGGATCCGGTCTATCGCGCACTCGTGACGGAAGTCACGGACGGGTGATAGCTTCGGGAGGAGGCAGAGGCGGGCGGGAACCCCCGCGGCCGGAGGAGGCCCCACTCCATGAGCCCCTTTACCGGATCCGTACGACCCACCGAGGAATGGCGCCATCTCGATCTCACCGTCGAGAACGGCGTCGCGACGGTCACCCTCGCCAGACCGAGGAAGCTCAACGCCCTCACCTTCGGCGCCTACGCGGATCTCCGCGATCTGCTCGCCCAGCTCTCTCGGGAGCGGTCCGTACGGGCGCTGGTGCTCGGCGGTGAGGGGCGCGGCTTCTGCTCGGGCGGTGACGTCGACGAGATCATCGGAGCCACGCTCGCCATGGACACCGCCGAACTGCTCGACTTCAACCGAATGACCGGCCAGACGGTACGCGCCATCCGGGAGTGCCCCTTCCCGGTGATCGCCGCCGTGCACGGGGTCGCCGCCGGGGCGGGCGCCGTACTCGCCCTGGCCGCCGACTTCCGGATCGCCGACCCCACCGCCCGGTTCGCCTTCCTCTTCACCAAGGTGGGGCTGTCCGGCGGGGATATGGGCGCGGCCTATCTGCTGCCCAGGGTTGTGGGGCTCGGCCACGCGACACGGCTGCTGATGCTCGGCGAACCCGTTCTCGCGTCCGAGGCCGAACGGATCGGGCTGGTCTCCGAACTCACCGCCGAGGGCGGGGCCGGTGACCGGGCGGCCGAGCTGGCGGCCCGGCTCGCCGCCGGACCCGCCCTCGCCCAGGCGCAAACGAAGGCGCTGCTCACGGCCGAGCTGGATATGCCACTGGCCGCCGCCGTCGAACTCGACGCCGCCACCCAAGCACTGCTGATGCACGGTGCCGACTACGCCGAGTTCCATGTGGCCTTCACCGAGAAGCGGAAGCCGATATGGCGCGGACGCTGAGGACGCTGAGAGGCACCCGGTCGTGAGCCGCCGCCCGCGCGGGCCGCTGCGGATCGCCGTCATCGGGGGCGGACCCGGTGGGCTCTACGCCGCCGCCCTGCTCAAACGGCTCGACCCGCGCCGCGAGATCACGGTCTGGGAGCGCCGGGCCCCCGACGACACCTTCGGCTTCGGTGTGGTGCTCTCCGACGAGACCCTCGGCGGGATCGAACACGCCGATCCCGTGGTCCACGGGCTGCTCCGGCGGGAGTTCGTCCGTTGGGACACCATCGAGATCGCCCACCGGGGCCGGGTCCTCACCTCCGGCGGACACGGCTTCGCCGCCCTGGGCCGCCATCGGCTGCTGGCCCTGCTGCACCGGCGCTGCGAAGACCTCGGCGTACGGCTCCGCTTCCGGACCTCGGCGCCGCCCGCCGCCGAACTCGCCGCCGGGCACGATCTCGTGGTCGCCGCCGACGGCGCGGGCAGCGGTACCCGGGAGGCGAACCCGGCGCGCTACCGGCCGCGCGTCGTCACCCACCGCTGCCGCTACCGCTGGCTGGCCGCCGACTTCGCCTTCGACGCCTTCCGCTTCGAGATCGCCGAGACGGAGCACGGGGTGATGCAGCTCCACGGCTATCCGTACGCCCCCGACGCCTCCACCGTGATCGTCGAGATGCGGGAGGAGGTGTGGCGGGCCGCCGGATTCGACACCGAGGACGAACCGGATGGCAGGGTTCCGCGATCGGTGGCCCGCTGTGCCGAGATCTTCGCCGGGGCGCTCGGCGGTCGCGCGCTGCGCTCCGGCGACTCGGCGTGGACCGCGTTCCGTACCGTCGTCAACGACCGCTGGTCCCATGGCCGGACCGTCCTCATCGGCGACGCCGCCCATACGGCCCACTTCTCCATCGGATCCGGAACCAAACTGGCGGTCGAGGACGCCCTCGCGCTCGCCGCCTGCGTCGAGGAGCACCCCGCGTCGCTCGCCGACGCGCTCGCCGCGTACGAGACGGAGCGCCGCCCGGTCGTCGAGTCGACCCAGCGCGCCGCGAAGGCCAGCCTGCGCTGGTTCGAGGAGCTGGGTACCTATATCCGGCAGCCACCGCGGCAGTTCGCCTTCAATCTGCTGACCCGCAGCCGTCGGGTCACCCATGACAATCTGCGGCTGCGGGACGAGCGGTTCACCGCCGCCGTCGACCGGGACTTCGGCTGTCCGCCGGACACCCCGCCGATGTTCACCCCGTTCCGGCTGCGCGGGCTGACCCTGCGCAACCGGGTCGTGGTCTCACCGATGGACATGTACACCGCCCGGGACGGCGTGCCCGGCGATTTCCATCTGGTCCATCTGGGGGCACGGGCGCTCGGCGGGGCCGGGCTGGTGATGACCGAGATGGTCTGCGTCACCGCCCAGGGGCGTATCACCCCGGGCTGCGCGGGCCTCTACACCGCCGAGCAGGCGGACGGCTGGCGGCGGATCACCGACTTCGTGCGTGCCCGGGCCCCCGGTACGGCCGTCGGCGTCCAGCTGGGGCACTCCGGCCGCAAGGGATCCACCCGGGTGATGTGGGAGGGGATGGACGAGCCGCTGCCGGACGGCAACTGGCCGCTGGTGGCCGCGTCGGCGCTGCCGTACCGGCCGGGCGGCCGGCCGCCGAAGGCGCTGGACCGGGCGGGGATGACAGAGATCAGGGCCGCGTTCGCCGCCGCGGCGCTCCGGGCCGCCGAAAGCGGCTTCGACCTGCTCGAACTGCACTGCGCCCACGGCTATCTCCTCTCCGGTTTCCTCTCGCCGCTCACCAACCGGCGTACCGACGCCTACGGCGGTGACCTCGCCGGACGGCTCCGCTTCCCGCTGGAGGTGTTCGACGCGGTCCGGGAGGTCTGGCCCGCCGACCGGCCGATGACGGTCCGGATCTCGGCGACCGACTGGGCTCCGGGAGGGACGTCGGACGAGGAGGCCGTGACGATCGCGGGGGCCTTCGCGGCGCACGGCGCCGACGCGATCGACGTGTCCACGGGCCAGGTGGTTGGCGGGGAGCGGCCGGAGTTCGGGCGCTCCTACCAGACGCCGTACGCGGACCGGATCCGCAACACCCTGGGCGTGCCGGTGATCGCGGTGGGGGCGATCTCGTCGTGGGACGACGTCAATTCCCTGCTGCTGGCGGGGCGGGCCGATCTCTGTGCTTTCGCCAGGCCCCATTTGTACGATCCGCACTGGACGCTGCACGCGGCGGCCGAGCAGGGCTACAGCGGACCGGGCGCTCCCTGGCCGCTGCCGTACCGGGCGGGGAGCCGCCGGCCGCCGACGGGGCGTACGGATGTGCCCCGTCCCCGGCTTGCCGCGCCTGTGCCGCGAGCCGAGACGGGTCGGGTGGAGGCCGCGGGACCGGGGTCCGGGCACGCGGCGGACGGCTGAACCCGGGCCCGAGACCCGGGCCCGGAAACCGGTGGTGATGACAACTTGTTAACTGTGTGTGAGTCGAGCGGGTGGGGGCATGCTCTCCGTAGCAAGTGACGGAGCTTTCGTCACTGCCGGTGACGCGGACGGGATGTGGCTCGTCGTCGGGTGGGACGCCGCCCCTTGCTCTATCGTTCCCCGTCCGTTCCGTCGCCGCCCCCGCCCCGGCCCCCGGGTGCGATGGACTCCTCCGTCGTGAAGCCGGTGGTGTCGTCGTCCCCGGTGCCTTCTCCCACGCCGTTGTCTCCGGTGCCATCGGGGGACGGGCCGTCCGGGGCGCCACCGTCCGGCCGGTGGACGAAGGCCGCGCCCGCGTGCCGCAACAGATCGTGCACCTGCCGGAAGACCTCGGCCGAGCGCCCGCCCGGCCAGCCCTCGGGCAGCAGCTCGGTCGGCAGTCCGGGGTCGGTGTAGGGCAGTCGCCGCCAGGAATCAAGGGCGAACAGGTAGTCCCGGTAGGCGTCTTCCGGGGTGCCGGTCCGCCCGGTCGACCACTGGCGGAGCACGGGCTCGTGGGCGTCGAGGAACTCCTCGTGCGCCTTGGCGATGGCGCCCAGGTCCCACCAGCTCGCGACGGCCTCGGAAGTCGCGGCGAAGCCGAGGTGGGCCCCGCGGAACAGCTCGACGTACGGGTCGAGCTGGAGGCGGCGCAGGGTGTGCCGGGTCTCCTCGTACAGCCGGGCGGGGGCGACCCAGACACCCGGAGCCGCCGAGCCGAAGCCGAGGCGGTGGAGACGGGAGCGGAGCAGATGTCGCTTGTGGCGTTCGGCCTCGGGCACGGAGAAGACGGCCAGGACCCAGCCGTCGGAGAGGAGGGGAGTGCGATGGTCGTAGATACGGCGGTCGCCGTCGTCGAGGAGCTGGCGCGCGTCGGCCGACAGGTCGTATCCCGCGGCGCCGTCCGGGGTGCGGGCGGACACCAGCAGCCCGCGCCGTTTGAGCCGGGAGACGGAGGAGCGCACGGAGGGCGCGTCGACCCCGAGCGCAGCCATCAGCCGGATCAGTTCGGCCACGGGGAGCGCGCCGGGGTGCTCGCGCCCATAGGCGCCGTAGAGGGTGACGATGAGCGAGCGGGGAGTGTGCTGGTCGGCCACGTGATCACTCTAGGGTCAGTTCCCGGTCCGCAGCCGGAAGCGCTGGAGCTTGCCGGTCGGCGTGCGGGGGAGCGCGTCGAGGAAGACGAAGAGACGCGGGCATTTGTAGGGGGCGAGCCGGGCCTTGACCGCCGCGCCCAGCACGGCGGCGGTCGCGGCGGTGGCGTCCTCGGCCGGGACGCCGTTCCGCAGGACGACATGGGCGACGACGATCTGGCCGCGGAGTTCGTCGTCGTGGCCGACGACGGCGGCCTCCACCACTTCGGGGTGGGTGAGCAGGGCTTCCTCCACCTCGGGCCCGGCGATGTTGTAGCCGGCCGAGACGATCATGTCGTCGGCGCGGGCGAGATAGCGGAACCAGCCGTCGGGGTCGCGGATATAGGTGTCGCCGGTGAGGTTCCAGCCGTCACGGACGTACTCCCGCTGGCGGGGGTCGGCGAGATAGCGGCAGCCGACGGGGCCGCGGACGGCGAGCAGTCCCGGTCGGCCGTCGGGGACGGGGGAGCCGTCGGTGTCGACGATCCGGGCCTGCCAGCCGGGTACGGGCAGGCCGGTGGCGCCGGGCCGGGCGGCCTCGTCGGCGGCGGAGACGAAGATATGGAGGAGTTCGGTGGCCCCGATGCCGTTGATGATGCGCAGCCCCGTCCGCTCGTACCAGGCGTGCCAGGTGGCGGCGGGCAGGTTCTCCCCGGCGGAGACGCAGCGCCGGAGGGAGCGGAGATCGCCGCCGCGCGGGTCGGCCAGCATCACGCGATAGGCGGTCGGCGCGGTGAAGAGGACCGTTACCCGGTGTTCGGCGACGGCAGGCAGTAGTTGTACGGGGCCCGACTGCTCCAGCAGGAGGGCACAGGCGCCCGCGCGGAGGGGGAAGACGACGAGCGCGCCGAGTCCGAAGGTGAAACCGAGCGGCGGGCTGCCGGCGAAGAGGTCGTCGGGGGAGGGGCGGAGCACATGGGCGGAGAAGGTGTCGGCGACGGCCAGGACGTCGCGGTGGAAGTGCAGACAGCCCTTGGGGCGGCCGGTGGTGCCGGAGGTGAAGGCGATCAGGGCGACATCGTCGGCGGCGGTCGGCACACAGGGGGCGGGAGAGACGGGCGCGCGGGCCGCCAGCCGGAGCAGATCGCCGGGCGTCTCCCCGCCGTACGGGGTGATCCGGAGCCCCGGCACCCCGGCGGCGTACAGCTCGTCGAGGGCGCGGGCGTCGCACAGGGCGTGCTCGACGGCGGCGAGTTCGCAGATCGTGGCCAGTTCCCGGGCGCGGTGCTGGGCCAGGACGGTCACCGCGATCCCGCCCGCCTTCATGACGGCGAGCCAGCAGGCGGCGAGCCAGGGGGTGGTGGGGCCGCGCAGCAGAACGCGCCGGCCGGGGACGACCCCGAGCCGCTCGACGAGGGTGCGGGCGATCCGGTCGACCCGGTCGCGCAGCTCTCCGTACGACCACACCTCACCGGTGGCGGTGCGGAAGGCCGGACGGTCGGGGCCGAACCGTTCGATGGTGCGGTCGAGAAGTTCCTCTCCGCAGTTGAGCCGGTCGGGGTAGGTCAGCTCGGGGAGGTCGAAGAGGAGATCGGGCCACTGCTCGGCGGGCGGGAGACGGTCGCGCGCGAAGGTGTCGAGATGGGCCGAGGGTGTCAGCTCCATGGTGCGCCCCCTTCTCGTGGTGGGGTCGTGCAGGGAGCGTATCGTGATGGTGACGACAGTCAACGGTCCGCGATAGATGAGATGTATGGGGGGCAGATGCCCGTATTCTCGCTCGATCCGGTACAGATCGCCTGGTGTGCGGAGCTGCGTGAGCTGGCCGCCGGGCCCCTGCGGGAGCTGGCGGCACGGGGTGAGCCCGGCCGGGTGAACCGCCCGCTCCTGGCCGAACTCGGTGAACGGGGGCTGCTGCGGCGGATGTTCACCGGCCCACCGCCGCGACCGTCCGGGGCCGGCCCCGGCGAGGGTGCGGGGGGCCGCCCGGACGGTGCCGTCGCCGGCCCGGGGCGGAGCGCTGCGGCCGCTCGCGGCGGGGGCACGGCAGGCGGTCCGGGAGTGGGGCCGGGCGCGATGTCGCGGATAAGCCCCAGCGCCCTGGAGTTGTGTCTGCTGCGGGAGTCGCTGGCGTACGGCTGTACCGAGGCGGAGACCGCCCTCGCCCTCCAGGGGCTGGGGGCGTGGCCGGTTGTCCGATCGGGAAGTGCCGCCCAGCGGGAGCGCTGGCTGCCGGGGGTGGCGGCGGGTCGGACCGTCGCGGCCTTCGCGCTGAGCGAGCCGGGCGCGGGGTCGGACGCGGCGGCGCTGTCGCTGCGGGCGGTGCCCGACCGGCGGGCGGGCCGGGACGGCTGGCGGCTGACCGGGCGGAAGCGGTGGATATCCAACGCGCCCGAGGCCGATGTCTATACGGTCTTCGCCAGGACGGCGGAGGGCGCGGGCGCGCGGGGGATCACCGCGTTCGTGGTGCCGGCGGACCGGCCCGGACTCTCCGGGAGCGCCCTGGAGATGTTGTCGCCGCACCCCGTGGGCTCCCTCGACTTCGACGGCACACCCGTGACCCGGGCCGATGTGATCGGGGAGCCCGACCGGGGGTTCCGGGTCGCGATGGAGACGCTCAATCTGTTCCGGCCGAGCGTCGGGGCGTTCGCCGTGGGGATGGCCCGGGCGGCGCTGGACGCCACCCTCGCCCATACCGCCGTCCGCACGGCCTTCGGCGGGCCGTTGAAGGACCTTCAGTCGGTCGCCCACCAGGTCGCGGAGATGGCGACACGGACCGAGGCGGCCCGGTTGCTGGTCCTCAGCGCCGCGGAGGCGTACGACGCGGGCGCCCCCGATGTGCCCCGGCGGTCGGCGATGGCCAAGCTGCTCGCCACGGAGACGGCGCAGTACGTGGTGGACACCGCCGTTCAGCTCCACGGGGCGCGGGCGTTGCAGCGGGGGCATGTGCTGGAACATCTCTACCGGGAGGTCCGGGCCCCGAGGATCTACGAGGGGGCGACGGAGATCCAGCGGTCGGTCATCGCGAAGGAGTTGTACCGGGAGTGGGAGGCGGAGAGGGCGCGGCCGTCCGGGGTGCAGGAGCAGGAGCAGGAGCAGGAGCAAGGGCAGGAGCAGAGGCAGGAGCAAGGGCAGGGGCAGATGCGGTGGAAGGGGGCGGGGGCGTGACGATACGACGACATGATCCGGTGGAGCTGGCGCCGGCCACGGGGTTCTCGCACGCCGTCACGGCCACCGGGTCGCGGCTGGTGTTCCTCGCCGGGCAGACCGCCCTCGACCCCCGGGGGACGGTGGTGGGGGAGACGCTGCCCGAGCAGTTCGGGACGGCGCTGGGCAATCTGCTGACGGCGCTGGCCGCGGCCGGGGGATCGCCCGGGGACCTCTGCCGGGTCACCGTCTATGTGACCGATGTCGACGGCTACCGTGGCCACACCGCCGAGCTGGGACGCGTCTGGAGGCGGCTGGTGGGCCGGGAGTATCCGGCGATGGCCGTGATCGGAGTCGTACGGCTCTGGGACGAGCGGGCGCTGGTGGAGCTGGACGGGATCGCCGTCCTGCCCTGAGCGGTCGCCGGGTGATCGACCGGCGGTCGACCGGCGGTCGACCGGCGATCGACAGGTGATCGACTGGTGGGGGTGGCGGGCCGGGCTTAGGGTCGTTGGGTGGGCGTCGCGTGTCGCGCGGCGGCCCCTTCGCCACCAGGCACGATGCGCTATGACGACCCCGAACTCCGGACCGACCCAGGACACGGCCGCCGCACCGGTCAGGACCGGTGGAGACGGCAAGGGAGTCGCGCTCTTCGTGATCGCCTCCTGCCAGCTGATGGTCGTCCTCGACATCACCATCGTGAACATCGCCCTGCCGCATATCCAGAGCGATCTGGGTTTCTCCACCACAAGCCTGGCCTGGGTGGTCAACGCCTATACGCTCACCTTCGGCGGGCTGCTCCTCCTCGGTGGCAGGACCGGGGACATCCTCGGCCGGCGGCGGGTCTTCATGTGCGGGGTCGCGCTCTTCGCACTCGCGTCGCTGCTCGGGGGGCTCTCCCAGGAGCCGGGCCAACTCCTCGCCGCCCGTGCCGTACAGGGCGTCGGCGGGGCGGTGGCCTCGCCGACGGCGCTTGCGCTGATCACCACCACATTCCGGGAGGGGCCGGAACGGAACCGGGCGTTCGGGGTGTTCGCCGCCGTCTCGGCCGGCGGCGGCGCCATCGGGGTACTGGCGGGCGGCATGCTCGTCGAATGGCTCGACTGGCGGTGGGTGTTCTTCGTGAACGTCCCGATCGCCCTGCTGATCCTGTTCGCGACCCCGCGCCATATCGAGGAGTCCGAGAAGCACCCCGGACACTTCGACCTCCTCGGCGCGCTCACCGCGACGCTCGGAATGGTCTCCCTGGTCTACGGCTTCATCCGGGCGGCGCAGCACGGCTGGAGCGATACCGTCACCCTGCTCTCGTTCGCCGCCGCCGTCGTGCTGCTCACCCTCTTCCTACTGGTGGAGCGGCGCTCCCCGCAGCCGATCACACCCCTGCACATGTTCGCCCAACGCAATCGCGCCGGAAGCTACGGGATCATGCTCTGCCTGGCCGCCGCGATCTTCGGGATGTTCTTCTTCCTGACCCTCTACGTCCAGGACGTCCTGGGCTTCAGCCCGCTCGCCGCGGGGCTGGCCTTCCTCCCGGTCAGTGTGGTGATCGCGGTCGGTGCCACCATCACCTCCAGGCTGCTGCCGCGCTACGGCCCCAAGCCCTTCATGGTCTGCGGAGCGCTGCTGGCGGCGGGCGGGCTGAGCTGGCTGACCCAGATCCGGGTCGACTCCACCTATGCCGGCAGCGTCCTCGGGCCGATGCTGGTGTTCAGCGCCGGCATGGGGATGCAGTTCGTGTCCCTGACCCTGACCGCGGTCTCCGGGGTGGCCCAGCGGGAGACGGGGGCCGCGACCGGCCTGCTGAACACCATGCAGCAGGTCGGCGGGTCGCTCGGGCTGTCGATCCTGGTCACGGTCTTCGGTACGGCCAGCGGCAACGAGGCCGCGCGGCTGGTGCCCCGGTTCCTCGCACAGGCGAGTCCCGCGGAGCGGATCGCGTTCCGGCGCACCGGGCGGCTTCCCCAGCCCTGGGCGGCCGAGGTCCTCACCCACGGCATCGCCACGGCGTTCATCGCCGCGACGGCCTTCGCCGTGGTCGCCGCCGTCATCGCCCTCGTCGTCATCCGGGTCCGGGCCGTCGATCTGGAGCGCTTGCAGGGCCAGGGCCCCGGCGGCGGCTGAACACGGCGGGCGTCCCGCCGGGGCGGGGCCCCCGCCCCCTGGCCCGCCCCATGGGCCCCACCCCCCTCAATGGAACGTCCCGACGGCGGTTGTAGCATGCACCGCGGCAAGATTGCGCGGTCGTGAAACACGGGGGGCGGGAAATGGTGAACGGTGCTGCCGTTTTCACCGCGAAAGCGGGGGAAAAGAAACGTACGGGCAGATATGCCGGGTACGGACGAAGGGGCGGTACGACAGCGGGACCTGAGCCGCGGCATATGCCCGGCGCGCCCCGTGCGGCCCTCGGGCGCGGGCGCCGGGACCACGTCGGATGAGCGGCATACGGGCCCTCGCGGCCCTCGCGACGCCCTATCAGGACACCGACGCCGACCAGCTCTCCTTCGCCCTCGGCCTGCCGCCGCTGCCCGCGCTCGCCGTCCGTGACCTCACCGTCGGCGGGATCGGTGTTCAGCTGCGGCTCCTGGGAGCGTCGCACCAGGTCTTCGCCGGACCGGTCACCGAGACCGTGGCCTGTCTGCCCGGCGGGGCGGGCGGGCTCCCGGAGACGGCCCGGGAGATCGACGGCTGGACGTATCGATTCAGCGCGGAGGTGCGCCGCCATACCCGCGAGGAGTTCAGCCACCGGGTGGCCGACGTCCTGCGCCGTACCGAAGCCCATCCCCATGCCCTGTACGGGGTCTTCCCCGGTGACCCGGAGGCGGTGACGGCCCTCGTCGTGGACCCGGTCGACTCCGACGCCCTCGGCGACACCGCGAGCCCCGGCGCGTCCGGCGGTCCCGGAGCCCTCGGGACACCCGGAGCCCCCGGGACACCCGGGCTGAGCTGGCAGACCTGGCACACCTATCCGCAGAGCCGCCGGATCGTGGCGACGCGCACCCGGCTGGAGGCCCGATGAAGACCACCCGACGTATCACCGCGATTTTGCTCGCCGGTGCCGCGCTCACCGCCTGCTCCGGCGACGGCGACAGCGACAAGGCGGAGCGTCACAACGACGTACCGATGTCGTGGATCCGCTCCACCTACACCGCGAACACCTCGGGGTATCTCGACCGGGTCGACGCCCCGCCCGCCGTCGCGAACGAGATCCACACCAACACCCCGGCCCGCGACCAGTTCACGGACACCGCGGGGAAGGTCTACCTCCGCTACGACGACGACATCGTCGCCGTCTCCAAGCACCCGCAGGGCACGCTGATCGAGATCGACGACTACCGCACCGGCTACCAGCGGCACTACACCCACCTCCGCAGCAGCGCCTGGCCCGACCCGGCGTACCAGGAGTTCCGCGGCGGAGGCCCCGGCTCCGGCAAGTGACCGCCGCCGTCGCCCCCGTACTTCCACCACGTCCCCGAAAGGCACCCCCGTGGCAGAGATAATCGAGTCGGCAGGCACCGCCCTGCTCTACGGACTCGTCGGATTCGTCGTCATGGCGGCCGGTTTCATCGCCCTCGACCTCGTCACCCCCGGCAAGCTCTTCCACGTCGTGTGGTCCGAGCGCAATCGCGGCGCCGCCGTACTCCTCGCCGGTCAGACCATCGCCATCGGGCTCGTCATCGGGGAGTCCATCCGCGCCAGCGAGTCGGAGCAGGGGCTGGGCCACGGTCTCGCCAGCACCCTGCTCTACGGACTCGCGGGCGTCGTCGTGATGACGCTGATCTCCCTCGTCGTCGGCCTCCTGACGCCCGGCAAGCTCGGCGCCGCGGCCCTGGAGGACGAGGGCGACCGCCCCCACCCGGCGGCCTGGGTGATGGCTGCCACCTACCTCGGCGCGGCCTTCATGGTCGGCGCCGCGGTCTCCTGACCACCCGGTGAGCACCACCACGGCGGAACCCGGGGCCCCGGCGGCGGCCCCGGAGGAGCCGATGCGGATCCCCACGTCCCGGGGAGCCCGGTTCCTGCTGATGCTCGCGGTCTTCATCTGCGCGGCCTGCGGACTGGTCTACGAGCTGGCGCTGACCGCCCTCGGCAGCTATCTCATCGGCAACTCCGTGATGCAGACCTCCGTGGTCCTGTCCGTCATGGTCTTCGCCATGGGCATCGGCTCCCTCGCCGCCAAACCCCTCCAGAAGCGCGCGGTCGGCGGATTCGCCCTCGTCGAGGGCGCCCTGGCGCTCGTCGGCGGACTCTCGGTCCTCATCCTGTACGTGGCCTTCGCCTGGCTGCGCATCTACATGCCCGCCATGGTCGTGGTCTGCTTCGTGGTGGGGCTGCTGATCGGCGCCGAGATCCCGCTGCTGATGACCCTCCTCCAGCGGATCCGGCGGCAGGAGGCGGGAAGCGCCGTCGCCGATATGTTCGCCGTGGACTACATCGGCGCCCTCGTCGGCGGACTCGCCTTCCCACTGCTGCTGCTCCCGGCCTTCGGCCAGCTCAAGGGGGCGTTGGTGGTCGGATCCATCAATGCCGTCGCGGGGGTTATCGTCGTCTTGTGGATCTTCCGCCGGGAGACCCGGCGGATCGTCCGCTTCTCATTGATCGCCGGGATGGCCGGAGTCCTCGCCGTCCTGGGCACGGTCTACGTCCTGGCGGACGACATCGAGATCACCGCCCGACAGCAGCTCTACCGCGACCCGATCGTCCACGCGGAGACCACGCCCTACCAGGACATCGTCATCACCCGCTCCACCGCGTTCACCGGCTCGCCCGATGTGCGGCTCTTCCTCAACGGTGATCTGCAGTTCTCCTCCGTGGACGAGTACCGCTACCACGAGGCCCTGGTCCATCCGGCGATGTCGGGCGCCCGGTCGTCCGTACTCGTCCTCGGCGGCGGGGACGCGCTGGCGCTGCGGGAGGTACTGCGCTACGACGACGTCGAGCGGGTCACCTTGGTCGACCTCGACCCCGCGGTCACCCGGCTCGCCCGGAACTACGGGCCGCTGCGCGAGCTGAACGGCGACGCGCTCGGCGATCCGCGGGTGACCGCCGTCAACGCCGACGCCTTCAATTGGCTGCGGGACGCGGACCAGCGCTACGACACGGTGATCGTCGACTTCCCGGACCCCGACACCGCCGCCCTCGCCAAGCTGTACAGCGTCGAGTTCTACCATCTGCTCGGCCGGGTGCTGAATCCCGGGGCGCGGGTGCTGGTCCAGGGCGGCTCGCCCTTCTTCGCCCCCAAGACGTACTGGTCCATCGCGGAGACCGTCGCCGAGGCCGGCTACGCCACCACGCCGTACCAGGTCGACGTCCCGAGCTTCGGCAACTGGGGCTTCGTCCTCGCCACCCGCGGCAGGAGCGGCCCGCCCCCCGAGCCCCGGCTGGCCGCCGACGCGCCGAGGCTGCGGTTCCTCGACGCCGCCGTACTGAAGGCGTCCACCGTCTTCCCCGTCGACCGCCGCCCCCGCGACGTCCGCGCCAGTACCCTCATGGATCCTGTGGTCGTCGAGTACACCCGCCACGAGTGGCGCGACTACTGACGGATGGGTGGACACCGGGGCGGGCAGCCTGCGGGTCCGGGTCACACCGACCGTGAGCGACACCGTGTCCCTGCTGATCGCCGACCTGTCGGGCGCGCCCGTCGCGTCCGTGGACTCTCTGGTGATCCGCGCCGCCGACTACACCGACGTCGGGGGAGCGGCCCGGGGACGCCACGACTCCCTCTACGGCTTCGCCCGGACCCGGGTCCCCGTCGGCGCCCCCGACCAGGCGACCCGCTGGGCCGTCGTCGGCACCGACCCGGTCGTCGCGGCGACCGGCCTGCGCTCGACCGGGCTGACCGTCGACGAGTACGCCGACGTCACGGCGCTGCCGGCGAGCGGGGACCGGCCCGGAGCCGTACTGCTGGACCGTACGAACGCACGGTCCGAAGCCTCCGGGGCTCGTGAGGACGCCGATGCCGCCACCCACACCGCGACCGCCGACGCCCTGGCCGACGTCCGCGACCGGCTCGGCGCCGAACACCCGGCCGCGGCACCCCTGGTGCTCCTCACTGGGGGCGCCGCCGCACTCGACGGCGATGACGTCACCGACCCGGCCGGGGCGGCGGTACGGGGTCTGCTGCGGTCCGCCCAGTCCGAGAACCCCGACCGGGTCGTCCTCGTTGACATCGACGACCACCCCGCGTCCCTGCGGCTGCCGCCCGCCGTCCTCGCGGGCGGCGAACCGCAGGTCCTGCTCCGCGAGGGCGAGGCGTACGGCGGACGGCTCGTCAGGGCCCCGCCACCGTGCCCGACGGCGGCCCCGCGGCCGTCTTCGGGCCCGAAGGTACGACCCTCGCCGCCTGCGACACCGGTGCCATCGGCCGGCTGCTGACCCGGCAGCTCGTCGCCCACCAGGGCGTACGACGGCTGCTGCTGCTCTCCCGGAGCGGCGAGGCCCCCGGGCTCGGCGCCACCGAAATCTCCCTCGCCGCCTGCGACACCGCCGACCGGGACGCGCTCGCCGCCGCCCTGGCGACCGTCCCCTGACGGCCATCGTTCACATCGCGGCCGTCGTCGACGACGGCACCGTCGCGAGCCTCACCGAGGACAAGCTCTGTACCGTCCTCGGACCCAAGGCGGACACGGCGTGGCATCTGCCTCCAGGGTCGCTTCCGCGGCGTCGGACGCGGCCGGACCGCGCCGCCGCCTCGCCGGACTCGCCCCGGAGCCGCTGGAGAAGGCCCTGGTCGCCCTGGTGCTGGAGCACGCGGGCGCGCTCCTCGGCTACAGCGACGACGAGACCATCGAGACGCACCGCACCTTCCTGGAGTCCGGCTTCGACTCGCTGACCGCCGTCGAACTCCGCAACCGGCTCAACAGCGTCATCGCCCTCTGCACCCCCTCGGCGATGGGCGGCCCCTACCAGTTCGCCCGGCTCGGCGCCTCCTTCCGCGGCGTCCGGGGCCTGTCGGCGCTGCCCGTACCCGGGTTCGCGCCGGACGAGGGCCTGCCGGAGACGGCCGACGCGGTCGTGAACGTCCTCGCCGAGGCCGTCCGGCGTGCCGCGGGCGACCGACCGCCGGTCCTCCTCGGCTACTCCTCGTCCGGCGTCATCGCCTACGCGGTCGCCGAACGGCCGGAGCGCATCGGCAGCCCGGCCCGCGCGGTCGTCCTGCTCGACACTCCCCGACTTCCCCGCCCCGGAGATCGCCACGCCGACGCTTCTGGTCCGCGGCCGACCGGTTCGTCCCGGCCGACGCCGAGACGACCGTGCCCGGCGACCACTTCAGCATGGTCGAGGGCGACGCGGCGACGACCGCGGCCGCGGTGGAGGAGTGGCTCGACGGCCTGAAGTGACGCAAGCCGCCGGGCCCCGGGAAACCCCCGGGCCCCGGCACCCCGCCGGAGTCGTCAGGACACCCAGTCCCGGGTATCCCCGTACCAACTCCCCAACACCCGCTCTGTCCGCGCCCCTTGATCAGGAGGCGGTACGGACACCCCAGGCGCCCGTGCCCCGTAACCCGCGGGGCGCCGGGTGCACCTGCCACCCCTGCGCCCCCCGTCGCACGGGCTGACCGAAAGGAACCCTCATGCGTCGCACGATCACGGCAACCCTCGCCACGGCCGCGTCGGCCGTCCTGGCGGGCACCGTCCTCGCGACCCCCGCCACCGCAGCCCCCGCCGACAAGCCCCGGGTCCTCTCCAGCTGGACGCAGACGAGCGCCTCTAGCTACAACGCCTGGGCCGCGGCCAACCGCAACCAGGGCGCGTGGTCCGCGTATGGCTTCAACTGGTCCACGGACTACTGCTCCAGCTCCCCCGACAACCCCTTCGGCTTCCCCTTCGCCTCCTCCTGCGCCCGCCACGACTTCGGCTACCGCAACTACAAGGCCGCGGGCTCCTTCACCGCCAACAAGGCCCGCCTCGACAGCGCGTTCTACGAGGACCTGAAGCGCGTCTGCAACGGCTACTCGGGCGCCTCGAAGACGGCCTGCAACAGCACGGCCTGGACCTACTACCAGGCGGTCCGCGTCCTGGGCTGACCCGTCCTGCCCTAGAGACCGGGGCGCCTCGGAACCCTCCACGAGGGTTTCGGGGCGCCCTTGCGCGTGCGTGGGCTCGTAGGATCGTGGCGAGGTGTGCGGCTTGAGCTTCTTCGGGTCTTCTTTCGGAGTCGGTGGAAGTAATACGAAACCGTGCCGGGGCCGGAAGAAGTAGCAGGTCGTGGAGTGGTCCCCGCGCCCGCGGGGTGTGGTCCCGCCGACCTGGCCACCCAGTCCAACCTCTCCCAGGTACGGGGGGTCTGAGGCGGCTGATGGGAAGGGGACGGTTGTGGCCCGGATCGGGCGCAGCAGGGGGAGAAGACCGGGCCGGGCGGGTAGGGCCAGCTGGTGTCCGTGTCGTGCGCGGCTCGTTCGTCAGTGGTCGAGCCGGCGTCACCGTCCACGACGGCGGCGAGGCCGCCTGATGGCCTACCGCATCGCCTACGCCTCCCAGGCCTACGCCGCCCGCCAACGGCTCCCAGCCCAGCGTCGTACCGCGCCGGACAAGGCCGTGAAGTCCACGATCGGCGCCAACCCGTACGGGCTCGGGTCGGTGGAGGCCAAGCCCGGCGAACGGGACTACCGCGAGGTAACGTAACCATCGCCGGAGCCGACGCCATCGTCGTCTACCAGAAGGATCACGCCGTAGCGGCGCTTCGCGGTAGTGATCGCGGCAGTCGGTGGCGACTTGGGCACCTGCCCCACCTCGACGTCGCCCCGGGCGGCACGCCGTCCAGCGGCTGGCGGTGGAGAGCGGGGGCGGCGGTGACGTGCAGTTATCGACTATCACGCGATTGCTCTGGTCCGGCTGCTCCTATGGATGGCCCCGACAGAGGAGCCTATAGATGGTCGACACCCATGTACCCCACCCGGCCGAGCCGCACGGGTGACGTCGAGCCACGTTGGTCCACTCGCACAGGAGTGCTTCATGAAGATTCTGATCGTCCTCACCTCGCACGACGATCTGGGGGAAACCGGCCGTAAGACCGGGTTCTGGCTGGAAGAGCTGGCAGCGCCGTACTACCGGTTCAAGGAGTCCGGCGCGCAGATCGTGCTCGCCTCCCCCGGAGGCGGGCAGCCGCCGCTGGACCCCAAGAGCAACGAGCCCCAGTTCCAGACCGATCTGACCCGACGCTTCGAGGCCGATCCGGAGGCGACAGGGGCGCTGGCGCACACCGTGCGCCTCGACACGGTCTCGGCCGGCGACTTCGACGCGGTCTTCTACCCCGGGGGCCACGGTCCCCTCTGGGACCTGGCCGAGGACCGGGTCTCGGCGCGGCTGATCGAGACCACCCTGCGCTCCGGCAGGCCGGTGGCGCTGGTGTGCCACGCCCCGGGCGTCCTGCGGCACGTCGTCGACGAGGATGGCACTCCGCTGGTCTCGGGCAAGCGGGTCACCGGGTTCACCAACTCCGAGGAGGAGGCCGTCCAACTCACCGACGTCGTTCCGTTCCTGGTCGAGGACGAGTTGGTCAGGCTTGGCGGGGCGTACTCGAAGGCCGGGGACTGGCAGCCGTACGTCCAGCGGGACGGCTTCCTGATCACCGGGCAGAACCCGGCGTCCTCGGCTCCCGCGGCCGATGCCCTGGTCGCGCTGCTCAACGACGGCGGGGCGTAAGGTCCGCGCCCTGACCCGGGTGGCCGGTTCCGGTGGCGCGGAGCGTGACCAGGCATACAGCCGGTAGTCCTGTAGATCTGGTGCCCGGGGGTGGTGCGCGGTAGTGCGGAGGAAGGTGCGGGAACAGCGGGTTCGACCGAGGGTGGATTACTACGGATTGTGCCTGCAGGAGGCGTACAACGAGGATATTCCGGTGCGATGGCCTGATGAGTGAAGTGTGGAGCAATTGTCAAGACCTGTGGATGACTTGATCACAACGGCGGGTTGACGCCCCGGATGGACTGCCAGCCCGAGTGCGGGGCGCCCGATCTCAGGAGCCGGATTCCCGTGCCCCGCAGGGTCACCAGGGCGGTGTGGACCGGATCGAGTTCCTCGACGAAGCGGCTGCCCCAGGCCTCGATCCGCACCAGTTGCAGATCGACGGCCTGCGCCGGGTCGCCCACGAGGGTGAAGCGGGCGCCGCGGCGAACCGGCCCGAGGATACAGCGCACGGTGGCGGTGGCCTCGACCGCGCTGGCGGACCTGACCTCGTCGATCTGCAGCTCCACGACCTCTGCGGGCCGGCCGGGGCCGGCGGGCCCGATCATGCCGCCGTCTCCCCGTCCCCCGACAGGACCACGTCCTGCGCCGCCTTCGGCACCGGACGCGCGTCCGCCTGCCGCACCAGCGTCGTGTCCACCGGAACCCGGCCACCGCCCCGGCGCACCCGCTCCACCACCGGCGACGACTCCAGCGTGAACGTCCCATCGCTGTTCGCCGGCACCCGGCTCGTCTCACCGGTCAACGCCGACACCTCGACACCGCGCCCCTCGGCCACGGCCTTCCGCGACGCCACCTGCTCAGGACCGGCCTCCGGCAACCCGTCGTCGTGCCAGAACGCCTTCCCGCGCGCCTCATCGGTAGCCGCAGTGCCACCCAGGTCGACCGGCGCCTCCGCGCCACCTGGGGAAGGACCGGTCACGGCCGCAGCCGCCAGGGCCTCCGCGGACAACCCGCCGACAAGCAGCAGCGCCAGACCAGCCGACGCGACCCCGCGAACCGTTCTCCGGCCCTGCGCAATCCTGTTCACCGCACCCCCGAACGTTAAACATCATGTGAAGATCGCGGCGACTTTACCTCCGCCTGCACAGTGGTCCAGACGCCCTACCTCGCCACGACCAGCCAATATTCAAGCCAGGCGCACACTTGGTCCTTCGCCGCGATACTCGGCCCTGTGAACACGAGGTGTGCCGGACGGCCAGCTTCCGCCCTGCTTTTGAGGTGGGCATGAGGCACTTCCGGATGCGAAGATCACGATCAGCCGGACCCGGCCCGCGACGGGACCTCGTCGCCCGGCTGTCCCATCCCCGCCCGCCCATGAATCGCCCGGAGCCGTCACTCCATGCCTGTCACTACAGCCACCGTGCCCCGCAGAGTCGCCCTCGGCCTGGCTCTCCTCGCCCTCGGCGCGACCGCCTGCGGCGGAGGCGACAACAACGGCGGAGCAGACGAGGCAACCCGGCCAGGGCAGGACAAGCCCACCCCGGCAACCAGCGCCACCGCCACAACGGCCATCAGCGTGGACGAAGCATGGAAGAAGACCGGGGGACCGGCACTCCGGGCCTTTGCCGAGGCCCCTTCTTTCACCCTCGACATGGCCCTGGCGCAAAAAGGGCGCGAGGTCCGGTTCATCGCACGAATAGGCCCGGGCCAGGAGTGCCTGGTGGAAACGCGGGACGTCGGCGGCATTGCGATCGTCGTGATGAGAACGAGCGACAACGCCCACTACATGAAAGTGAACGAGGCACAGGTCAGGGCCGCCACCAAGGGGATGAGCCCGGAACGGGTGGAAGCCGATGTCGAGCTGTTCGCGGACCGCTGGATGCAGAGTCCCGCTCAGCCGACCAAAGCGGTGAAGAAATTGACGCGAACATGCGAGTTCCGGAACGAAGTACTGCTCAAGCCCTCGTCCGAGAAGCAGACCGAAGCCACCGCAGTCGAGACCGTCACCGAGAACGGACAACGCCTCCTGCGCTTCGCCATTCAGGACAGCGGCCAGACCGGGGAGCTCTACGTCACCACCGGACCGAACCCGACGGTACACAGACTCAAGATGCGAGACGGCGACCTGTCCATCACCATGAATGTCTCCGACTACGGAAAGCCCGTCCCCGTCTACCACCCCGACCCCGAAGACACCCTCACCAAAGACGAACTCACCACCGCCTACGAACAGATCATCGATCCAACACTGAGCGCCTGAGCCCCTCGGACAGAGGCCAAGCGGCGGACCACCGCCATGAGCACACGGAGAGGACGAGACTGCCAAGAGCCGCATACGCTCCACCCGCGTCCGTCATCGACAGCTCCAGCGCCAAAGGCTGCCGACTGGATCCGGCTCGACACGGGCACCGGGTGCGGCGCGTCCGCAGCGGCACCTGGGAGGCCGACGACGCCGATCCCCACGGCGAGATCAATGTCCGGCTCCGTCTTCCGGACGGATCCATCATGTGGCCGGTGCAACGGGTGATGAAGCGGATTTCCAACGGCCCGGCTGACAGTCTCGTCGCCTACGGACAGGCCCTGCTGCCGGACAGCCTCCCCTTCCACCGGGCCCGGCAAGTAGCGCCGGAATGGGGGATCCGCCGCGTCCGCCCGCGCGCGAGGATGCCCCGGCGTCGCCGGTGCTCGACCGCAGTGACCGAAACGGCGAGACGTCGGCCAGGCGGCTGGTGGACCGGGCGTAGCGGATCTCCGGGCTCGGGTTTCTGAGCCCCGCCATTCCGTGCGTGCGTGGGGATGTGGCGGTGAGGCTCCTGGCATGGACCTGGCCCGGGTCGGTGGCCGGGTCGGAGATCTCTCCGGCTTCCGGGTGTGGTGTCCGGTTACCCGGCGTCGGGGAGTACGGCGATGGTGGCCGCGTACTCGTCCCGGCGTTGCCCGCTGTCCGCGTGTTCGAGTGCGAGCCGGAGGGCCTGCCCCGGCTGGGCGCCGTGGTCGAGCAGGAGTTGTGCCGTCCCGGCCTGGCCGTGCTGGGCGGCCCACTCCAGCGCGGTCTTCCCGCGGCCGACCAGTTCCGTCGACGCACCGTGGTGGAGCAGCAGACGGGCGATCTCCACGTGCCCCGTGCCGGCGGCAACCATGAGCGCGGTGGCCCGGGCCCGCCACACCCGGCCGTCGGGCTCCGCGCCCGCGTCGAGCAGCAGCCGCGTCAGATCCGCCCGGCCGTGCCCGGTCTCGTCCGGGAGCCGGCCGTGCCGAACTCGTCTTCGCTGAAGCCGGGGAACCGTGACGCCCCGACAACTGCGCTAGGCCGAGCAGCCCTCCGCCCGAAGTCACCGGGCGGCGCCGTAGTGGGAGCTGGTCGCCGCTCACGGCCCTGTGCCGCGTTGGCCGCGCAGCCCTCGCCGGTCACTGAACGCCTCGGCAGGTCTCAGGTCCGCGGAGGTGCCAACCACCTGTCTGCACGGTTCTGCTTGTCGGGGTCTCCCGAGCGGTGGGCATGCGCCAGCAGTCGGGCGCGCAGCGGCTGGGGCAGGCCGGCGACGTCCTGCCTCTGGCGTGGGCGAGTCTTCCAGCCCACCAGATGCCGCACGGCGCCGGCGTCGTGCTGTTCCTCGGCCCGCTGGTCGGCCAGGGCGGCGAGCAGGTCGGCGATCGGCACCCTGCCGAGGAGTTCGCCGGGCACGTCCTCGTGGGCGGGGTAGCCGGAGCAGCGTCCGCTGCCGGAGCCGTACCAGTAGAGCAGGGCCAGCACCCGATCCACCGGGTCGGGGAACGTCAGCCGGAGGCGTTCCGTGAGTTCCGTGAGCAATTCGGGGGAGGGCCTGCCGCCGGTGCGGGAGAGGTCGAGAATCCGGTCGGCGGTCCCCTTCAGTCCGACGGGCATCGCGGCCAGCCAGTTGCGCTCGTCTTCGTCATCTTCTTCCGCTCGTAGCCGGTCGGCCTCGAACTGCTGCATGGGGCCGGGTATGCCGTGCCCGTCCAGCCACTTCAAGAGCAGACGTCCGTCGTTGAGGACTGCGTCGCCCTCCCACTGCCCCCACCTCAGTGTCGCCCCGTGGTGCAGGACAACGACGGTGAGCCGCTCGCCGTCCCGGTCGAACACCTCGAAGCGGACGTCCCCGGGGCACATGCAGTGGAACCCGGGCAGCGATACCACGGCCATCGCCGTCCTGAGCCGGGCAGACTCGGCCGGGTCGGAGAGGTCCACCCGGATCTCTCCGACCACCCCGAACCCGCTCACAGAGCTCACCAGGACCATGTGTGCCTGCTGCAGCACGCTGTCCAGCGCTGTCGTCCCGTCCACGGACCGATCCCCTCCCCGCCCTGACTGCAGGTACACAGCCCGCCCGATTCCACCGCAGCGCCGACCGCCTCGCAACCCGCGTCCCGCGCTCGTTACCGGGAATGGCTTCAAGCTCGGATGAGCGGTCGGCGTTCCGCGGCCGGTATGGGGAGTACGGTGGCGGTACCGAGCGCACCTCGCACGCCGTCATCCGCTTCGGCGTCGCCCTCGGGGAACGGCAATGCCGGAGCGCATCGCGTCCGGCCGGAGATGAGCCGCCCCACATGAGCCTGATGAGTCTCGGAGTGATCGCCTCCTCTCGCAAGGAGAACGAGTTCCGATTGCCGCTGCACCCTCACCATCTCGGCCGGATCGCCCCGGACGTACGCGAGAGAATCTTCCTCGAACAGGGCTACGGCCAACGCTTCGGCGTCGCGGACGATGCGCTGCGACCACTCGTGGGCGGCCTGCGCTCCCGCGAGCAACTCCTCGCCGAGTGCGACATCCTGGTGCTGCCGAAACCGATGCACGACGACATCGCCGAGCTGCGCGAGGGCCAGGTGCTGTGGGGATGGCCGCACTGCGTGCAGGACGAGAAGATGACCCAGATCGGCATCGACCGACGGCTGACCCTGATCGCCTGGGAGGCCATGAACCACTGGACCTCCACAGGTGCCTTTAGCGTCCATGTGTTCCACAAGAACAACGAGCTCGCCGGCTACTGCTCGGTGCTGCAAGCCCTCCAGCTCGGTGGACTGACCGGCAGCTACGGCCGCCGGCTGCGCGCGGTGGTCATCAGCTTCGGCGCCACGGCGCGCGGAGCGGTCACAGGCCTGGGCGCCATGGGGGTCTCCGATGTCACGGTGCTCACCCAGCGCGCTGCCGCGGCGGTGGCCTCGCCGATGCCCTCGGTCGTGATGGGCCACTTCGCGGAGCAGGAGGACGACCCCACCCGCCTCCAGGCCTTCGCCGCGGGCGGTTCCATGCCGTTGGTGGAATACCTCGCCGGATTCGACATCATCGTCAACTGCGTACTCCAGGACACCGATGCGCCGCTGATGTTCGCCACCAATGAGGATCTCGCGCTCTTCCGGCCGGGAACCTTCTTCATCGACGTCGCCTGCGACGAGGGCATGGGCTTCGAATGGGCCCGCCCGACCACCTTCGGCGAGCCCATGTTCCCGGTCGGACAGGGCTGCCACTACTACGCGGTGGATCACAGCCCGTCTCATCTGTGGAACTCCGCCACCTGGGAGAACAGTGAGGCGCTCCTTCCCCATCTGCGCACGGTCATGAGCGGCCCCGAGGCATGGGACAGCGACGTCACGATCCGCAAGGCCATCGAGATCCGCGACGGCGTCGTCCAGAATCCCAAGATCCTCTCCTTCCAGCACCGGTCGGCTGCCTACCCCCACACTTCCCAGGCCCCGGCGAAACCGCTCGGCCGGGCGACCGAAGCGGCGATCCCGCTGTCGTAGCCGTCATTCCGACCGTGTCGCCTCCGTGGAGGCGCGGAGGAGCGGGATCGGCCACTGTTCGACGCGGTCCGCGGTCCGCGGTCCGCGGCCCGGAGTGACCCGGCACCTCCGCCCCGCACGCAGCGCGACGGCCCGCCGGGCGAGTTCCGGTGGGTCCGCGCGCTGTGTGCGGATCAGTCCGGCACACCGGCATGTCCGACGTGTGAGCCGGGCGCCCCTGGCGTGCCGACTCGCACGTCGGGCCTGGTGGCTTTGTTGGTGAGTTACGGTTCTGGCCGACTTCTGTGGAGCTCTGGCGCTCTGTAACCTGCTTGGACTGGATGGGCCTTCGTGACTCGTTGAGAGATCTGTTGGGGATCATGCCCACATGGACTTCGACCTCGCCCCGCCGACCGGCGTTGGCCCGTTGCGGATCGGTATGAATCGGCACGCGGCCAATACGGCGCTGGACTCGCTCCGCGATCTCTCTGCGATCTCGGAGTCTGATCGGCCGGGGCAGCACGTCTTCCGTCCCAGCGGGCTGATGATCAGCATCCACTGCATGCGAGACAGTCTTGAAGCCATCGAGCTGGGAAGGCCGTCGTCCCAGATGGACCGAGTGTTGTTTCAAGGTGTGGACGTGTTCGCGCTTCCAGCCCGCGAGGTGGTCCGGTGCATGGGTGAGTTCACCTCAATCGAGGAAGATCCTGACGACGATGCTTCATTCATCGCCCCGGACTTGCTGCTGAGCTTCTGGCGTCCGTTCGCAGCCGATGATGAGCCCGAGGAAGAACAGGGCTACCACTTCAGCTCGGTCCTGCTGGCACGGCCTGGCTACTACGACACCCCTGCTCAGGCTGCGGAGCGACTCCAGCAGAGCTCGTGACCGGCGCGTCAAGATGCCGGCAGGACTCGTTTCCGCAGCAGGTCAAAGCCGGCTCGGCCGTACATCTGGTGCTTGATCATTTTGAACCGGTTGACGTGACCTTCGACGACGCCGGAGCTCCACGCCAGTGTGAGGCCGGCGGTGACGGCGGCGAGATCGCGTTCGAGGCCGTTGACGAGGGCGTGGAGGCTGGGCAGGTCGTCGGCGCGGACCGACTTGGTCCATTGCGGGAGCTGGTCGCCTTGGAGCTGGGGTGAGCATCTTCCCGAACGCGCGGACGTGTCCGGTGAGGGCATCCAGTTCGGGGCAGCCCGCGAGGACGGATTTGAGCTTCAGGCGCTCGCTCTCCGGCAAGGGAGACGTCTTCGCACGTGAAGCGCCGGACACGAAGCCGCAGCACCACCCGCCATCCAGCTACGGGGAGGTCAGCGGGAAACCGCAGGTAAAGACCGATGTACCCGCCCCGACCAGCTTCCGCACTCCGGGCACCGAGCCCTGGCCGTCCTGCATCTGACACCGACTCGGATCACTTCGTCATCGTCCTGCACCGACTCCACCCTGATCCCCGGATCCGCCAGGAAGAGCAGCTCTTCCAGCCGGAGCAGTACCTCGCGCACAGTCCAGAATCATCAGCCCGAACACGATCGGCACCGGCAGTTTCCGGACGATCTCGCGAGACCTATCAGCGAGACCAATGGTCACAGGGAGTTGCCAAACCATAGAAGTTGGGCCAGAACCGTTATGGGGTGGAATGCGCCTGCTGCGGGAAGACGGCGACATCGTCTTCGTCGTTGCCGGGGGAGGAGCCTGACTGCTCGGTATCGGCATGCTCGCCGACTACATCGACGGCGACCCCGGCAGTCCCCTCTACGTTGCCTTGCCGTCTACGTGATCTTCTGTTCCGTGCTTCCGAGGGATGACGAGTCGCGGAGGTCATAGCCTGCGCGGGGACGGCTCCGTCCCCGCCGCACGAGGCCCGGCCGGGGCACGGGTCGGAAGGTGGGGGCAAGACGTGGATGGCGATTCCCGTGGACGGGTCGAGGAAGTCGACGGTGCAGCAGAGGGCTGGGACAGCGGCGGAACACGGTCGTGTGCGTCTGACGGCCCGCGCCGCCCGCGATCCCCAGTGCTTCACGGCCGCCTCCACCAACAGGCCGCCGCGACCGGAACCTCACCACGGCGAACCGAGCCGCCGACGCCGCGCAGGCGCCGCCCAAGAGGCCGCCCGTACGCTGCACCCGTATCGGCTCCGCGGACGCGGGGATGTTCCTACATCTGGCGAGCCCGGGCTGGGCAGTCGGCGGAGGCGCGGTTGTGGCGGCAGTCGGCAAGGTCATCATGGACGGGTGATCACATGGATGCGCTGCTACTGGGACGAGGAAGACGTCTGGTACTACTTCGAGGTCGATGCCGACGGCTGGGTGGTCCGGCAGGTCGAGTTCGCAGGGCCCGGGCTGACCCCGATTGCGGCTGCTTCCCTCGCCGAATGGCAGCAGGCCTACGACGCGGGCCGTGTCGACAAGTACGACAGCAGGTTCGGGATCACGGCCGAGGCGCCCGTCTCGGAGTGGGAAGGCCACGACCCCGAGGAACTCACCTCCGAGGAGTTCGAGAAGGTCTGGGATTCGGCCCGTCGGCAGATCACCTCCCAGGTCTGCTGACCCCTCTGCCCCACACAGGCTTCTCACCACGTCAGCCCGACTCGCCACCGCCCTGCCCCCACCGACGTCTGACCGGAGCCGTGGAAGCGGCGTCGCGGGATACCGGATGCTGGGTTCGGCGACCGCGGGCTTGGCAGTCCTCCTGGGGCGCCCGCAGGCAACCAGAGCAGTACGAGATGCCGGACGCCGACCGTGGAACCTCGGCTTCCTCTGATACGAGCCGCCGGCCACCCGGTCCTGATGCGGTACCTGCGCCGTGTATTCGCCAGTCGGTGTTGAGTTTTCGACAGTCAAGAGGAACGGGGGCATTCCTGTTCCGTTTCGGGGCATCCAGTGATGAGCCTCTTCGCTTTGCCCTTTCGGGCCGGTGAAGGCCATCTCCCGGTGATACAGTTGGCGCGTTCCCGTGCATGGCGGCCGATTCCATCCGGTTGCACGTGTGCCGCGTATATCGACGGCTTGTTCTGACTGTTCGCCAGCTACGGCATATGCAAAACATTCGAATGCGTGTCGCCCGTGACGTTGTTCACCGAACGCGCTCGTTGATCAGGCCCTGAAATCCGGGATAACTTCCACAGGCACGCCCCGGTCGGACCAATCGAGTCCAGCACACGGGGAGCCAAACGGGGAAGAAGACCGCGGGAGCACGGGCCTTGCGTGGAAGCATCGCCTGCGCTCCTGCATGGCCCTCTTCCCCGGCTATGCATCAAGGAGTGCACGTGAAGCGCACTACCATGCGCGCGGTCGGAGTTTCGGTCGCCGCCGCCATCGCCTTAGGCATCGCCGGACCTGTGGCCAACGCCTCCACCGCCACGCCTGTCCCGTCCGCTGTGTCCGTCGTATCCGTTCCGGTCGACACGCACCCCGCCTCGGCGCCGGCGCCCGCCGCCTCGGACGTGACGCCGGAGTCGATCAAGGCGATCTGGAACGCCATCAAGAAGGCGGGCCTGGCCAAAAAGGCATGGGAAGCGGCGAAGAAGGGCCGCGCCGCTTTCATGAAGTGGGTCGACAACCTGTCCAGCTTCAATCCGGTCAAGTGGATGATCAAGGCTCTGCCCACAGCGGCGATCGATGCTCTAATCCGTTACATCCTCAGTCAGTACTGACACTGAAGAACCACTGCGGTTGAATTGAGCCCTGCCCGCCGGATGGCCACTCCCCTATCCGGCGGGCGGGGCCCCTTGCCTGACACGGAAGGTGATCCCGTGGTCTTGAAGTCGGAGACCGTCTTACGTAATCTCTGGGCAGCACCGGCGATGTTCATCATGGCGTCATTTATCTCCTTCGCCCTGGGGCGGGAGGATGGTGATCTGCGCTTCGGATGGATGTTCTACTTTGCCGGATGGATTCCGCCCCTGGTCGCGCTCGTGTGGTGCGGAGCCCGTCGGGAGAATCCCGGTGTCGGCGGGGTCTTCGCGCTGGTCGTCCTGCTCTTCTTCGGCCTTCTGTACTGGCTGACTTATGGCTGACGTGGTGCGCGCGGAGGGCCTGGTGTGGCAGCGGCGGGGCAGGCGGATCGTGGACGATGTCCGGCTGATCGTGCCCGCCGGGGCGGTGACGGGTTTTCTCGGGGCCAACGGGGCGGGCAAGACGACGACCCTGCGGCTGATGCTCGGACTGATCGCCGGAGGCGGAACGACGACGTACTTCGGCCACCCCCTGGACCACTGGCGGGATCCGGCCCGGGTCGTCGGTGCCGTTATGGGCGGGGTCGCCGGGCACTCCCGGCACACCCTCACCTCCCATCTGCGGATGGTCGCCGCCGGAGCCGGCGTACCGGACAGCCGGGTCGCCGAGGTCATCGACGCCGTAGGCCTGGCCGACACCGCCGACAAGCAACTCGACACCCTCTCCCTCGGAATGGCGCAGCGTGCCGGTATCGCCCAGGCCCTGCTCGGCGACCCGCCCGTGCTGGTTCTCGACGAACCGGCCAACGGGCTCGACCCCCATTCCATCCGCTGGCTGCGCGACATCCTGCGGCGGATGGCGTCGGAGCAGGGGAAGGCGATCCTCGTCTCCAGCCATCTGCTCGCGGAGATGCAGCACCTCGCCGACCGGGTCGTCGTCCTCGCCCGGGGCAGGGTAGTGGCACAGACCACCATCGACGACCTGGCCCAGTACGGCGGCGAAGTGACACTTCAAAGCCCCCGGGCGGGTGAGCTGGCGGAGTCCGTACGACGGCTGAACGGCACCTTCACACCCTTTGACGACGGCCGGGTGAGCATCCGGGGCATCTCCCGCTTCCTGATCGGCGACCTCGCGGCAGAGCGGGGTATCCCCGTCCACTGGCTCGACGAACGGCCGCCCTCGTTGGAGGACTTCTACCTCTCGGTGGCCGAGGAGGAGTTCCGGATCACATGACGTCCACGGCCCTCACCCCGGCCACCGGCACACCGGTCACCCGGGCCACCGCATTACGCCGGGCAGTCCACTACCACTGGCGCCATCTGGCCGCCCTGCGCTCCACCTGGATCCTCCTGGGCTCCGTTGCCGCCCTCAGCCTGCTGGCGGGCGCGGGCACGCCCCTCGGGGTCGGGGACGGCGAAGCCCCCACCGGCTGGGGCACGGTGACAGCGGTCCAACTGGACGCGGTCTCCCTCCAGCTTCCGCCGGCCGCGCTGCTTGTGCTGACGCTGGCCACGGGCCCGGTCGCGACCGAGTTCGGCCGGGGCGCGGCGCGGACCACCTGGCTGACCCTGGCCGACCGGCGCACCGCCTACCACGCCAGACTCCTGCTCGGCGCGGGAATCGGCGCGGTCACCGCGCTCGGCGGCGCGATGGTGACCATGCTGGCGAGCACCGTCTCCCTGGCCCTCGGCGGATACGACCAGCCCCATTGGGGCCGGGCCGTACCGGGCCTCCTCGGCTACACCCTCTTCATGATCTGCTGGCCGGTGATCGCCACCGCCACCGCCGTCCTGGTCCGCAACCGCGTCGGCACAGTCCTGCTGCTGGTGCTCTGGCCGCTGATCGGCGAACGGCTCGCCGGGGCCCTGCTCGGTCTCGTCCCCGGCCTCGATGCCGTCACCGGCCGGCTGCCCTTCGCGGCGGGCCGCGCCGCCCTGGCCGCGGGCTCGCACCTCCAGCCGGAGGACGGCCGGACCCTGACCGACGCCCTCGTCGGCAGCGACCTTTCCCCCGCCGCCGGAGCCGCCGTCTTCCTCGCCTTCGCCGCCGTCATGGCCTACGCGGGCCTCAGGGCCTACCGAACCCATGACGCGACCTGAACATCTGTTCCGACTATGTGGTGATCGCAGAATGAATGCATCGTCCGTCCGCGTGGACGACCTGGCCTTCGGGATATTCGACAACGGGGAGATCCCGATCGAGACGGCGAACTGGAGCACACCCCTGATCGCAGTCATGTCCGCCGGCGCGATCATCCGCACCGCCATCCACACCGGCTACGTCTGCGTCGGGGTCGACCGCCGTCCGGGACGACCCGACAAAGACGGCACCTCCTGGGAAGGCATCGTCGAAGGCAACATCCACAGCCGCTGCGGCAACCTGCGCGTCGACTCCTTCCAAGAAGGACATCCCGCCGGCCTGCCCCTCCTCAGCACCGCGGGCCCCGGCTGGTATCGGATCCGCGTCTACGCCCGCGGCCGCGCGACCGCCCCCGGCGCCGTCCGCAACGAACCCACCGAGCACTACCTTCTCCGTATCTGGCCCGCACCTCCCTCACCCTCCACAATCCTTCGCAAAAGCACCTCTATTGGCAGATGGCATGACAAACTGACGGCGGCCGCCCCGGAGTCCGTAGGGCCGGCGATGGTCCCGGATCCGTCCCGGGACCGGCAGAACCCTCCCGCTGACGCGGCTCGTACACGTCCGAGAACCTCTTGGTTTGTCGTTTATCCAGTTCTCTGCGGTTTCGTCCCCACCTTATGGTGGGCGGGACGGCTGTACGCCTCGCCGGTGGCGAGCACTCTTCCCACGTCGTGCCGGGTGGCGGGACGGTTTCGGTGCGCTGGCCGGAGAACCGGTCTTCGCGGGATCGTGGCGTGGTGAACGATCGGGTTTGTGACTTGGGACTCTTCGGGGGTTTTGCCGGAGTCGGTGGAAGTGATGCGAAACGGTGCCGGTGCCGGGAGAAGTAGCAGGTCGCGAAGTGTGGTGCCCGCGCACGCGGGGTTGGTCCGCGATCGACCGCGCCGCGGCGTGGCTGGTCGATGTGGTCCCCGCGCACGCGGGGTTGGTCCCGTCGTCGACATAGGTTCGAGACAGCTCCTTCTGTGGTCCCCGCGCACGCGGGGTTGGTCCCCAGGGCAGGGCGGACCGGCGCGCATCGACCGTGTGGTCCCCGCGCACGCGGGGTTGGTCCAGTCGGAATCCTGGTGCTGGTCACCCTGGCGGTGTGGTTCCCGCGCACGCGGGGTTGGTCCCACGGTGTCGATCTCGTCCAGCAGCACGACCGGGTGGTCCCCGCGCATGCGGGGTGGTGGTCTTTTGCCGGAGCTGTGGATTGGCAGGGGGGCACCAGGTCGGGCGGGTTCACAGTCAGGACGCCAGGTACATGTTGGCGGTCACCGGGGCGTAGGCGTACGTCCTCGGTGGCGGGGCCGGGTGGGGTGTAGGTGAGGGCGGCTTGGTTTCGGCGGGGAGGGGTTCGGGATGCCTTCGTACCGGCAGGGATCTCGGTCGGGAAACGGGTGGCCGTCGGGGCGGTTCTGGAGGTTCTCGTCCTGGAGTTCCGGATACGGGATCAGCCGGGTTTCCCCGGGTGCCGTTGCCTAGAATGACCTCCATGGTGAAGGCCGAGGGACGCCTGGTGGGTGGGCGCTACCGATTAGTCGAGCCGGTGGGGCAAGGCGGCATGGGGCGGGTGTGGCGGGGGCACGATCAGACTCTCCACCGCCGGGTCGCGGTCAAAGAGGTGGTGTTGCCCGCCGGGATACCGCCCGAGGAGCGGGAGCAGTTGCTTCGGCGGACCATGCGCGAGGCGCGGCTGGCCGGCAAGCTGAGCCACCCCGGGATCATCACCGTCCACGACGTGGTCAAGGACGGTGATACGCCGTGGATCGTCATGGAGTTCATCCCCGGGCAATCCCTGGGGAACCTGATCACGGAGAACGGCCGTCTCCCCTGGGAGCGTGTCGCCGCGATCGGGCTGGAAATCGCCGAAGCGCTCGCGCACGCCCATGCCGTCGGCATCGTCCATCGAGACCTCAAGCCCGACAACATCCTCATCCACGGGTCCCGTACCGTTCTCACCGACTTCGGCATCGCCCGAGCCCTCGACGACTCCGCGGGCACCCGGCTCACCCGTACCGGAACCGTCATCGGAACGCCCCAGTACATGCCGCCCGAGCAGCTCCGAGGCGCGGATGTCACCACCGCCGGCGACCTCTGGTCACTCGGGGCCACCCTCTACACCGCCGTGGAAGGCAGGGCCCCCTTCGACGCCGCCACCCTCGCGTCCCTCTTCCACGCCATCCTCTACCAGCCCGTTCCCGCGCCTCGTTACGCCGGCCACCTCACCTCCGTCCTCGACGGTCTCCTCGCGAAGAATCCCGATCAGCGACCTACTGCCAGGACACTGGTCTCCCTGCTGAACACCCTCCACCACGTCCGTACCCGACCGCGGTACCAGCCCGCCGTTCGTCCCGGTGGGATGCCCCGACGACCGGAATGGCCCAGATCCGACGCAGGCACGACCGGACGGAACGGGTCGGGTCGCCGGACCCTCGTCCTGGCCTTGATCGCGACGGCCGTCATGGGAATCGCCGCAGCCATGCGGGCGGCGTTCGAGCCCGACGAGGACGGGCCCTCCCATCGTGCCGACACCGCGGGTCTCGCGGACTACACCGCCGAGGTGTACTCGGTGGTGTTCAGCCCCGACGGGAAGACCCTGGCCAGCGGCAGCCGGGACTACACCCTCGACCTGTGGAACGCGGCGGACGCATCCCTCGTCGCCACGATCCTCGCGCGTTCCGTCGTGCACGCTGTGGCGTTCAGTCCCGATGGAAAGAACATCGCCACGGGGGACTGGGACAACAGGGTCCGACTGTGGCGCGTGGCCGACCGCAGGCTGGTCACGACGATCACCCGTCATACCAACTCCGTTTACGCGGTCGCTTTCAGCCCGGACGGCGGGACGCTCGCCAGTGCGGGTCTGGACCGAACGGTGCGCCTGTGGAGCGTGCCGGGCGGAGCTCCCGTCGCGACCTTCGGCGGCCACACCGACAACGTCGGTTCGGTCGCCTTCAGCCCTGACGGGAAGACCCTCGCCAGTGGCGGCTGGGACGGTACGGTCCGCCTCTGGGATGTGGCCGGCGAAAGCCCCCTCGCCACGCTCACCGGTCATACCGACCGTGTGTTGTCGGTGGCCTTCAGCCCTGACGGACAATCGATCGCCAGTGGCGGACAGGACGGCAGAGTCCGACTGTGGGATATGGCCTCCCGGACCACTACCACCACCTTCGGCGGCCACACCGGAAGCGTGACGGGAGTCGCGTACACCCCGGATGGAAAAAAGATCGCCGGCGCGGGCGTGGACGGGACCGTTCGTATCTGGGACATCGCCGGCCGGAGCGAGACCATCGTCCTCCCCGGCAACGCCGGGGCTCTGCACTCCGTCGCCATCAGCCCGGACGGGAAAACCGTGGCCAGTGCCGGAACAGAGGGCGTAGACCTGGAGAGTCTTCGGTAGGCGGCCGCCCGGTTCGGGATGACCGTGATGACGCTCCGGCGCGGCAGGTTCCCGCACGTACCCGAGCGGCGGTGGACTTGGCGGACGTACTGACGTACTGACGTGGTGACGTGGTGGGGGCGCCGGGCTGGCGGGTGTTGGGTTCGTGGGCGCTTCCGTGGCCGTGTCGCTCATCGCGAAGGGGGCCCGTGGTCGCTGCCTGGGGCCCGGGGGAAGGGCCGTTGTCCGGCGGAGGTCCGTCCTCGGGGCGCGAATCGGGCGATTCGGTGGGGTGGTGGTGCCTCATCCGTCCCGGAGATCGCCCTTCGCCTCCATGAGGGCTTGCTGTCGCACCTCCAGGGCCGGAGCTTTGGCCATTCCTTTCCGTGATCGCATGGTCGCACAGCGTCCGGGATATGGATGGCGCAGCCCGGTCTTCTTCGGGCCGCCCTCGGTGGACAACGGAGGTTCAGTCGCGTGATCGCCTCTTCGGACGTCGCAGCACAGATCGGGGAGTTCGGTGTGAAGGGATTCCTGGTGCTTCCGGGGCTGCTGCCGGCCCCTTTCGTCGAGCGTCTGACGCGGGAGGTCGATCATTGGGTGGACTCCGGGCTGCGGCAACGGTCCATCGACGCCTGCTTACGCCCGGAGCGTTGTCCCGAGCCGGAGATGGTCGAGCTGGAGCTGGCGGCCCACGGGGAGCTGGCGGTGTTCCCGCCGCTGTTGGAGCTGCTGGCGGACGAGCACCTGCTCGGGCCGTCCTTCGTATTTCATCATCTGCACAGTGACCGCCGTCCCGCCGGCGCGCCCGGCAAGGCCTGGCATCACGACTTCGAGCAGCGGCCCCAGCGCCACCGGCGGCTTCCGATGGTGCATACGCTGCACTATCTCCATGGGCTGCGGCCGGATATGGGCGCTCTCGCGGTGCTGCCCGGGTCGCATCACGAGGTCGCGGAGAAGGATGCCCGTGGTCATCTGGGGACGGGTGTCCTGCCGGGGGAGGTGCTGATCGACGAGCTGCCTCCGGGGTCCACGGTGGTCCTCCACTCGGCACTGTTCCACGCCCGGCGCGCCGGTGACACGGCCCGCGCCGGGGACGCGGCCGGGTCCGATGGGGAGAGTCGGTACATGATCGACGCGTCGTACTGCCGTACGGGTGAGCCGTGGCCGCCCGTGAAACCGTACTGGCGCCGGATACTCGCGGTCGGCCGGGAGCGCGGACCGAGACCGGGGCCGGGGGCGGAGCTGTTCGAGGAACGCCATTTCAGCGCGTACGAGCCGGTCGGCGCCGGGCGGCGGGCATGAGAGTCCTGGAGGCCGTCCCCTTCGACGGCGCCCTGGCCCACTTCGCGCGGTACCACCCGTACCGCCCCGACGACCCCGCCAACTCCAACGACGAGGCGGAGACCCATATCCGTGGTGCGGAGGCCCTCGCGGCGGGCCGCTGGCACCGGGTGCTGCTGACGGGCCCGGAGGTCCGGGCGGTGGTGCTGCCCTGGCATCTGGGCGAGGACGGGGAGTTCGAGCTGATCCCGAGGACGGGGCTCACCGTAGCGGCGGCCGCCGCCCGGCTGGCGGAGTTGGGCGAGGCGTACTCCGTGTCCAATCCGCTGTGCGCCCGCAAGGTGGACCGTCAGCTCCGCTCCGGGGCCACGCCGCTATTTCTGAGCACCAGGGCGGTGGGAGGGCCGGACTACGCGGAACTGACGGTACGGGACGGGCTGATCCACTTGGACGGGCTGCACCGGATGCTCGCCTGGGAGGTGGCCGGACGGCTGTCGCCCGGCCACCGGGTGGAGGCGTATGTGGCGGGACTATCCCCGGCCGACGTAGGGCATGGAGCTGGGCATGACGAGGACGGACTGGATGTTCACCCCGATCGGAAGAGCAGCCATGGCCCGGACCGTGTCGACCACATGCCGGACGTCCATGGTGGGTTCCACCCGGAGTGAGCCGTCGGGCTGCCGGACGGCGGGCTGCGGGCGGTCGGCGGGGGTCACGTTGCCGATGTCGATCTGGCCGCAGGAGATGTCGTAGCGGCGACCGTCGAGGGAGAGGGAGCGGGTCATACCGGCCACGGCGTGTTTGGCGGCGGTGAAGGCGATCGAGTCCGGTCGCGGCATCTGGGCCGAGGGGGCTCCGTTGTTGATGATCCGTCCGCCCCGGGGGGTCTGCGCCTTCATGATCCGGAAGGCCGCCCGTGAGCACAGGAAGGTGCCCGTGGCGACCGAGTCCATGACCCGGTGCCAGTCCGCCGGGCTCACGTCCTCGGTCGGTGTATACGGCATCGTGTCGGCGGCGTTGTTGAACAGCAGATCCAGTCGGCCGAACCGCTCCACCACCGTGGTGAACAGCGCGTCCACGGCATCGGGGTCGGTGATGTCCACCGTCAGTACCACCGCGCGGTCCCGTTCGTGCGCGGGGGCGAGCCGGGCCGATTCGTACAGCGGTCCCTCCCGTCTGCCGGTCAGGACGACCGTCCAGCCGTCGGCCAGAAGACCGAGGGCGCAGGCCCTGCCGATACCGCTGCCCGCTCCCGTGACGACGGCCGTCCTCAGCACACCGCACCACCCCTTCGTAGCACTGCCTCACGCCGTCCACGGCGCCGGTCAGGACACCCGGAACTGTGTCCCCGGGCATACCTCGACAAACAGGAGCAACCATGAATGGCCGTTTACCGGCGCCGCACGGGACCGACCGCAGCAACGCGTGGTTCGAGCGGGCCCGGGAGTCCCTCGCGGGCGGGGTCAGCTCGTCGTCCCGCCTCACCTCCACGGGGCCGCATCCGTATCCGCTCTATATGAGCAGCGGGGACGGGGCCCGGATCCGGGACGTCGACGGGAACGAGTACGTCGACTATCTGATCTCGTACGGCAGCGCCGTTCTCGGCCATGCCCCGCCCGTGCTGACGGAGGCCCTCACCAAGGTCCTGCGCACCGGGACGATGTTCGGGACGTGCAATGTCGCGGAGGTGGAGCTGGCGGAGGAGATCTGCCGGATGGTGCCCTGCGCGGAACTCGTCCGCTTCGCGAACTCGGGCACCGAGGCCGTGCAGGGCGCCGTGCGCGCGGCCCGCGGACACACCGGGCGCTCCCGGGTCCTGAAGTTCGAGGGCCACTACCACGGGTGGTCAGACACCCTGGCGATCTCGAACCGTCCCACGGAGGACGAAGGCGGGCCCTACGGAGCCCCGCGGTCCGTGCCGCACTCCCCGGGGATTCCCGCAGGTGTCGTGGACGACGTGGTGGTCTGCCCGTGGAACGACCCGGTGGCGCTCCGGGCGGTGCTCGACGCCCACGCCCGCGACCTCGCGGCCGTCATCTGCGAACCGATCGTCGCCAACAACGCGTGCACCATGCCGGAGGCGGGGTATCTGGAGGTCCTGCGCGACGAGTGTGCCGCGCGCGGCATCGTGCTGATCTTCGACGAGGTCTGTACGGGGTTCCGCACCGGCCCCGGCGGGGCCCAGGACCTCTTCGGCGTGGTGCCCGACCTCGCCGTGTTCTCCAAGGCGCTCGGCGGCGGGCTGCCCATCGCCGCGTTCGCCGGCCGGCGGGAGATCATGGAGGCGCTCGCCTCGGGGCGCGTCAAGCACGGCGGCACGTACAACGCCTCACCGCTGTGCGCGACGGCCGCCCTGGTGACCCTGCGGGAACTCGGGGATCCCGCCGTCGTCCGGCGGATCGACGAGACCGGCCGTCAGGTGATGGAAGCGGTACGGAAAGCCGCCCACGACCGGGGGATCCCCTGCGCCGTGCAGGGGGTCGGGGCGATGTTCCAGGCCGTGTTCACCCCCGACGGCCGCGCCACCCGCCACTACCGCGACCTGCTCCGTGTCGACCAGGCCCGTTCCCACGCCTTCCGGCACGAACTCCTCAAACGCGGAGTCCACGCCAACGCCTTCCCCATGGCCTGCTGGTTCGTCCCGAGTGTCACCACGGACGACGACCTCGCGGCCACCTGCGCGGCGGTCGCCGGGGCCTTCGCGGCTCTGTGACGTGACGATGCCGGGCCTGTCGGTGGAGGCGGCCCGTGCGCCCTCGCGCGTGGGCGGGCTCGTAGGATTGTGGCGTGGTGGGCGATCGAGTTGGCGACTTGGGTTTCTTCGGGGTTTTTGCCGGAGTCGGTGGAAGTGACGAGAAACGCTGCCGGGGCCGGGAGAAGTAGCAGGTCGCGAAGTGTGGTCCCCGCACGCGCGGGGGTGGCCCCGTCAGCAGCTGCGACCACACCTCGTCACCGAGGTGGTCCCCGCGCACGCGGGGGTGGTCCCTTGGGGCACGTGCTGCTCTCCGATCCGCGCGAGTGGTCCCCGCGCGCGCGGGGGTGGTCCCGGTGGCGTACCCATTTCTGGGGGCCGCGCCCGGGAGTAGGGGGAACGCGCGGCCCCCGGCCCCGTACCACCCCCGTCCGAACCTCCGTTCCGGGCGGGTGTGCAGGCGTTCCCGGCTGATCAGACTGCCGTGGTCCCGGGCTCCGCCTGCCGTGCCGTGCGGCGGGTGCGGACATATGACTCGACTCCGTCCAGCAGGCGCCGGAGACCGAACTCCAGGCTCGGCACGATGTCGTTGTACGGGACCTCCGACGGCTCGAAGACCCCCGCCGCCACGACCCGGGACAGGGCGGGGAAGCGGGTGCCGTCCGCGAGGTCCTTCAGGGCGTGGGAGTACCCCTCGGCCATCTGCTCCACGGACACCCCGGTCCGGTCCGGGGACTGTGCGATCGCGCTCGACGTCCGCGCCAGGTCGCGTACGGCGCCGGTGACGAACAGCACGAGATGCACCATCTCGTCGTCGCCCAGGCCGATGTCCGACACCTCCTGGAGGAGCGCGTCGAACCAGGCGAGCTGGTTGGGGCCGAGCGGCGGGGCGCTGGTGGTGATGTCGAGCAGCCACGGATGGTCGTGGTACACCCCCAGCATCGCCCGCACCCACCGGTACACGCCCGAGCGCCAGTCCCGCTCGCCCTCCCCGGCGGGCGCGATGGCGGGCGCGGTGGCGTCGGCGGTCTCCTCGGAGCCCTCCCGGCCCGGCGGCGGGCCGAGAGCCCGGTCGTACACGATGTCGACGAGCTGCTCCTTGCCCGGCACGTAGCGGTAGAGCGACATCGCCGTGTAGCCCAGGTGCCCGGCGACGTGCTGCATGGAGAGCCCGTCGAGCCCCTTCTCGTCGGCGATCTTGATGGCCGCCGCGGCGATCTTCTCCACGGACAGACCCCGCTTGGGTCCCCGGGCCGAGCGGCCGGGCTCACTGCCCCACAACACTTCCAGGGTCTTGACCTGGATTTCTTTATTTCTTCGGCTGGCGGTCATCGCTCTCCGTGATCGGCTTGACAGTGCTGAGGGAAACCCTGTATCACTTATACCTGAGTTTAGGGCGTATACGGTTTCGGGTGCGAGGTTCTCGTGGGGGATGTGTCTGGATGACCGGTAGCTACGCGATCGAAGTGAAAGGACTGCGGAAGTCGTTCGGCGACACGGCGGTTCTGGAGTCGGTCGATCTGCGAGTCGAGCGCGGCACGATGCTCGCGCTGCTGGGGCCCAATGGCGCCGGCAAGACCACTACGGTGCGGATCATCGCCACGCTCCTCAAGGCGGACGGCGGCACGGCCCTGGTCGAGGGCCACGATGTGGTCCGCGACCCGAAGGCCGTGCGCCGGCTGATCGGTCTCACCGGTCAGTCCACCGCCGTGGACGGACTCCTCACCGGTGAGGAGAACCTCGTCATGATGGGGCAGCTCTTCGGCCTCGGCGCGCGGGGTGCCCGGCGCCGGGCGGCGGAGCTGCTGGCCCGGTTCGATCTGGAGAAGGCCGCCAAGCGGCCCGCCAAGACGTACTCGGGCGGTATGCGCCGCCGGCTCGACCTGGCGGTCAGCCTGATCAACGAGCCGCCGGTGCTCTTCCTCGACGAGCCGACCACGGGTCTCGACCCCACCAGTCGGATGGCGATGTGGGAGACCATCCGCCGGCTGATGGCGGACGGCACCACGGTCCTGCTGACCACCCAGTATCTGGAGGAGGCCGACCAACTCGCCCACCGGGTCGCGGTGATCGACGGCGGCCGGGTGGTCGCCGACGGCACCGCCGCCGAGCTGAAGGGCCGGATCGGCTCCGAGCGGGTCGAGTTGACCTTCGCCCCCGGTGATCTCGCCATGGCGCACGCCCTGTTCGACGGCGAGCGGATGAACGAGAACACCATCAGCGTCCCCGTCAACGGTGCCGAGGACATCCGCCGCCTGCTCAACCGGGCGGCGGAGACCCATACGGAGGTTGTCGGTATGGCGCTGCATCAGCCCACCCTCGACGACGTCTTCCGCCTGCTGACCAGCGACACCCACTCCGGCTCGGTCGCCGCGACCACCCGAGGGGGAGTCGCATGAGCCGGGCCGTAGCCGTTCGGGACCGCTCCGGTATCGGTTCGGTCCTCGCCGACTGTGTGGTGATGAGCCGCCGCAGCCTGCGGCATCTGACCCGGAGCATGGACGAGGTCATCCAGGCCGTCATCCTGCCGATCATGCTGCTGCTGCTGTTCCGCTATCTCTTCGGCGGCGCGATCGACACCGGCGGTCCCAGCTATGTGAACTATCTGATCTCCGGCGTCATCGTGCTCAGCGTGTCGTTCAGCGCCTCGGCGACCGCCGTCGGGGTCGCCAACGACCTCCGGAACGGCCTGGTCGAGCGGTTCCGGACGATGCCGATGTTCGGCGCGGCGATCCTCGTCGGTCATGTCGTCTCCGCGGTGCTGCGCAACATCCTCTCCGTCGCGCTGGTCATCGGCGTCGGCTGTCTGGTGGACTTCCGGCCCGAGGCGTCGCCCGCGGAGTGGGTGACCGCCTTCGCGGTCCTGCTGGTCTTCATGCTCGCGGTGTCCTGGATGGCCACCCTGCTCGGGGTGGTCTCCGGGGGTGTCGAGGCCGCCGGCGGATACTCGATGATCCTGGTCTTCCTGCCGTACGCGAGCAGCGCGCTGGTCCCGTCGGACAACATGCCCACGGTCCTGAAGGCCGTGGTCGATCACCAGCCCTTCACCTCCGTGGTCAACGCGGTCCGCGGCCTGCTGATCGACGTCCCCGTCGGCGACGACGTATGGATCGCCTTCGCCTGGTGGGGGCCGATCCTGGTGCTGACCGCCGCCTTCACCGTGAACCGTTTCTCCCGGCACACCAGCCGGTAACCGGGAACCCTGGTCCGGACGGTCCTTCCCCCGGCCGCCCGGACCGGCTTCTTCGCCCCCGGTGTCGCACCGATTGTTCCCGGCGGCCGTGCGGCCGTCACCGTGGATCACCCGGTGATACGACCCGGGGGCGGCGCTGCGGGCCCGACAGGGGTGGGCCTGACAAGGGGAGGGCCCCTCCTGCCGGGAGGGGCCCACCCCGGGCCCTACGGGGCCATCGCGTCGGGTCCTACGGCGCCACCGCGTCCGCCACCGCCGACCAGCGGGCGATATGACCCGCGACGGCGGTGGTCACCTCCGCGGGCCGGTCGTTGAGATAGAAGTGCCCACCGGGGAAGACCCGCAGGTCGAACCCGCCGGAGGTATGTCCCTCCCAGGCCCGCGCCTCGTCGATGGTGGCCCTGGAGTCCGAGTCGCCGACCATGACCGCGATCGGATAGGGGATCCGTACCTCCGGCGCGCAGCGGTAGTTGGCCACGGCCGCGTAGTCGCCGCGGATCGCGGGCAGGACCATCCGCACCAGTTCGTCGTCCCCGAGGAACTCGGTGTCGGTGCCGTCCAGCTCCCGCAGCTCCCGCAGGATCCCCTCGTCGTCACGGAGATGTATGTTCTCCACCCGGTCGGTGGAGGGCGCGCGCCGACCCGACGCGATCACCCCCAGCACCGGTACGTCCGTCTCCGCCAGCAGCCGGGCCACTTCGAACGCCACACTGGCGCCCATACTGTGCCCGAAGAGGGTCAGCGGCTTCTCCGGCAACAGGGACAGCTCTCCGGCGAGCCGGCGGGCCAGTTCGGGGATCGAGTCGAGACACGGCTCCGACCGCCGGTCCTGGCGGCCCGGGTACTGCGCCGCCAGCACCTCCACACCCGGTGACAGGGTCCTCGACACCGGGAAGTAGTACGACGCCGACCCACCGGCGTGCGGCAGGCACACCAGACGGGTGGGCGCCGCGGGGGCGGGATGGAAGCTTCGGAGCCACAGGCTCGACGGCATCGAAGTTGACATTTCCGCAGCCTCATTCGCGTGCACACATCACGGGCAAATTGTAGTGGTCCAGGTTCCGGCCTCGACCCCGTACCCCGCAACCCCTACCGGTCGCCCGCCGGCCGCCGGTGGGGGCCGACTCCCGCCGTCCCGCCGCAGGTTAGGGGTGGTACGACCGATTTCCCGTCGGTAGCGTGCGGCCGGTATCGAGCTGGGAAAGCTCGGGGCGAGCCGTTCACGGATACAACCACGCACACCCGTCGCGGTCCTTGTTCCACCACCCGATAGCCGGACTGCTGCCGTTATCGAGTACCAGGCGTGGGAAACACCGGGGAGTTCACCGGTGGCTCCCGGCTGCCGGGACGAGCGGACCGGGAAACCGCGCCGCATTCCGTTGTCGACGGCGGACCCGTAAAGGTTCGACTCGCCGTGCACCGGCGCGCCCTGGGGCTGCCCGCCCACTCCATCGCCTGAGGTCTCTGGGAGCGGGCCCCGGCGGCCCCTAAAACCCCTGACGGGAGCGTTTTTCGGGTCCTCTTTCGCCCCTCATCTCCCGGTGACCCGGTGACCCGGCGACCCGGCGGTGACCCGGCGCTCCCGGTCTCCTCCGGCTTTCCCGGGAGGTCTCGGACGGGGCTGTCCCGCCGGTACGGCGCTGGTACGGCGACGGCCCGGCCGCCCCCGTCGGGGGCCGGCCGGGCCGGGACACGGCTTCGCGGACGCGTCCTAGAACGAGCCTCCGTTCTTCGCCGCGAGTTCGGGCTGGCGCAGGCTCAGCTTGTTCGCCAGGGCGCTGCGCCCGCTGATGCCCAGCTTGCGGTAGGCCCGCGTCAGATGCTGCTCGACCGTGCTCACGGTGATGAAGAGCGCGTTGCTGATCTGCCGGTTGGTGTGGCCCAGGGCGGCGAGGTGGGCCACGCGCAGTTCCGCTTCGCTCAGGACGGTGCTCTCGCCCGCGTCCTGCCGCGCCCGCTCGGGCTCCCGTACCGGGACGTCCGTCCGGCCGGTGACCGAGGCCGATGTGACCAGCAGGTCCCGGCCCGGTGCCCGGGGCACCATGACCCGGCGCTGCGCGGGCAGCCCGGGCGCCCGTACCGGCCGTTCGCCGTCACGCCGTGCCGCGGTACGTTCCGCGATCCCCGGACCGGTGGGCCGGGACCGCTCCAGCAGCTTCGGCGTACGGTCCAGCTCCAGTTGGTGACCGGCCTCGCGGAAGTACGTGGCGGCCCGGCTGGAGATGCCGGCCGACTCCTGCGGGGCCGCCGCCATCGCCAGGACCCGCAGTGCCAGGCCGCAGGCGTACGGGTCGGTGTCGACCGCCAGCTTCACCTGCTGCCTGGCCAGGTCGCGGGCCATCGGCACATTGCCCAGCTGGAGGTTGGCCTCCGCCAGGTCGCTGCGCCAGGGCACCAGGGGCGCCGCCTCCTGGTCCCAGCCCCGGGTGAACTGCTCGCACCGCTGGAAGAGGCTGACCGCCGCCAGCGGCCGGTTGGTCGCCAGGTGGAAGTGGCCCCACGCCCTGAGGTACTGGAGCCCGCCCAGGGTGCTGAAGGCGGCGGTGGGCACCGGTCGCTTCAGTGTTCTCGCCGCCTCCTCCAGGTTCCCGGCGGCGATGTTCGCCATCAGGAGGGTGGAGAGGGGGTGGACGATGGACGCGCCCCAGTTCTGGTCGCCCAGCATGTCGAGGGCGGCCCGGGCCCGGTCCTCGGCGCAGGCGATGTCGCCGCGCCGCAGCACGATATCGGCCCGCAGCGCGACCAGCATCGCCTCCCAGGTGACCGCCGACCGCTGGTGCGCCTCCCGGCTGAGGGTCACGCACCACCGCTCGGCGCTGTCCACCCGGCCGGCCCGGACGAGCGCCGAGATGGCCATGGCGATCGCCTCCAGGGCGGTGTCGCCGAGGCGGCAGTTGCGCAGGATCCTTTCGGCCCCGGCGATCGTCGCGCCGTCGCCCCGCTGCCGCCACATCCGCAGCAGGGTGTCCGCGGTGTGGCTCCAGGGGGTGGCGCGCTGGGGGACCGTCCGCGGCGCGCCGGCACCCCCGGGCCCCTCGGCTCCGGCGCCCTCTGGCCTCGTACCGTCGTCGCCCGTCGTCGCGGGCCGCGGCCCGAAGTGCCAGCGGTAGGCCAGGTCGAGTTCGACCATGGTCTGCGGGTCGACCGGCTCACCGCCGGCCAGCAGCGCCGTCCGCGCGCGCAGGTAGGTCTGCCGGTCGCCCTGCCACAGGGCGTGGCGCATCACGGCGAAGCAGTCGGCGTGATCCGAGACCCCGTCGAGTACGGCCTCCCGCAGCGGAGCCGCGTAGGGGTTCACCGCCGATGGGTTCACCCGGAACAGGCTCCGGGCGATCGACCGGCGCAGGGCCCGGCGCTCCCGCTCGTCCTGGGTGGCGTTGAGAGCCAATTCCAGACACTTGGTTGCGAACTGTACGTCGTCGGCGGTCATCGCCTGCTCCGCGGCCCTGCGCAGCAGCGGGACGGACCAGGTCGCCGAGGCGTCCGCCGCGGTGATCAGGTGGGTCGCCACATCGGTCGCCGCGGCCGCCGCCCGGTACTTCAGCTCCGCAGCGGCGGTGTGCAGCCGAGTTCTGGCGGAGGGCGTGAGGACGTTGAGGACGGCCGTGCCCGCCGCCGGGTGCCGGAAGGCGCCGTCGACCAGCAGCCCCGCCTGCTGGAGCGCGCCGCGCAGGGTGGCGACCGTGTCCGGGTCGATCCCGGTCAGCTTGGCGAGGTGCGGGATGTCGCCGTGCCGGCCCAGGACCGCCACCGCCGACGCGACGTCGAGCAGTTGGGTGTCGGGCCGCTCCAGCAGGGTCTGTACGGCGGCGCTGTACGCCGGGCCCGCCGCGACCCGGCGGCGGGCGCCGCTGTCCCGGTAGTCCTCGGCCAGGGCGTGGACCAGGAGCGGGTTCCCGGCGCTCAGGACATGGATCCGGCCCGCCACCTCGTCCGCCGCCGCGTCCGCCGCGCCGTCCGGCGACTCCTGGAGGAGCCGGGCGATCGAGCGGGGCGGCAGCGGCGCCAGCTGGACCGCCTGGAAGCGGGGCTGCCGGGCGAAGTGGCTGCTCAGCCGGGTGGGTGAGTGCTGCCAGTCCGGCTGGGTGAGCACGATCATCAGCCGGGTGCGCCGGATCCGGCGCTGGAGCTGGGAGAGCAGCTTGAGCGATGTCTCGTCGGCGAAGTGCAGATCGTCGACGCCGATCACGACGGGCCGGGTGCGGGCGAGTCCCAGAAGGGTGTCGCACACGTCCCGGACGAGCCGGGCTCCCGCGTACTCGTCGGGCCCGTCGGGGGCGGCGGTGCCGCCGCCCGGCCGGGCGGAGGTGGACGGGATCTCGATCGGCAGCGACGAATTCGTCAGCAGCTGATCGATGACGGCCGCGCCGATGTGCTGTTCGTCGCGGGCGCCGGTGGCGCTGAGGGTCAACGCCCCCGCGCCGGCCGCCTCGTCGAGCAGATCCTCCTGGAGGGCCGTTTTACCACTGGCTATTCCACCGCTGACCATGATCAGTCGACCGGCCCCGGCGGAACTCTGCTGGAATTGTTTCCACAAATACTTCCTGGCACCGTCAGGTGCTATGTAAAGTTGGGTACTTCGAACGGATCCCATACGTTTATTCCCCCGTACTGATCGAGAGATGATCCGCGTATCACCCCTCGTTCCGTTAGTTACCGCGTTGGAACCATATCAGAGCCTTTATCACAGCTGTAGCCGTCATTAAGCGAATGCCCGGTGGAGAACTCCCGGCATTATGTGAAGATTGAACGAACCGAGGTGGCGGTCGGTGTGCCGTGCCGAAGACGGTGATCGGCTCGTCGGCCAGGGCCTGCTGGGCGAAGCGCGGCACGACCATGCCGTACCGGCCGCTCTGCAGGTGGACCCGCCGTGTTCTTCCCGTAGATCTCACTCGTCGACGCGACCAGGATCGGCACCCGGTGCCGGCCGGGCAGCCCGGAGAGACTCTCCTCGCGGCCCGTGCCCAGATCGTCCAGCACCACCACCTCGTGTCCCAGGCCGAGCGGATACTCCGCCAAGTGCGAGCCGATGAACCCGGCGCCGCCGGTGATCAGACAGTGCACGGCCGTCCCCTTTCATGGATTCCAGAGGTGCTTTGGGCTCTGCGGGTTCCATGGGGTTCGTGAGTCACGGTGTCGCGCCCGCCCTCGATCCGTCGGCCGGCAGGAAGCGGTAGGTGGCGTCGACCACCAAGGGGCCGCCGCCGACCCAGTCGTAGTCGTGACCGGGGTGGACGGTATGGAGCAGGACCAGTTCCCACTCGCCGTCGCCCGGGTGCGACACGGACTCCAGCGTCCCGCCGGCGGGCAGGGCCGGCGCCGGGATCAGCGGGTCGTGGTACTCCACCAGGGCTCCTCGGCGGGCCATTTCCTCGCGATACGGCGGCGGTGTCCGGCGCATGGGCGGACGCCCTCGTCGGCGAGCCGGGCGATGGTGCCGTCGGCTCCCAGGGTCTCGTCGTCGCCGTGGACGACCGCCACCACGAGTCCGCGTATCGTCCGGTGCAGCGTTCTTGCCCTTCCCCCGGAGTGGACCGCATCGACTGCGGTGCCCGTTCCACCGCTGTCCGGGGGAATCCCGCGAATACCGGTCTCGCTGTCACGGTGCGGAGAATTGCAAAAGCGGAGGGAAGAACGCGGGCTCGTGCGTTGATCTTCCTGCCGCTGGGAGGCTGAAATTGCCAGTTGCCCTCATCTGCGTCAACCCCTATTCGGTGGCCACCGTGTTTGCCGTCTCCCGCCCCTATCGCTCCGGATCATTCGGGCCCACTCCGGCTCGAACGTCGGTGCCTGGGTGCCGCGGCGGCGAGGGGTCCTGACCGTTCCACTACGGGGCCTGAACGGCCTTGTCGGACATAGTGGTTCGGGCCGGTCGCCTCCGCCGCGCGGAGCGTCCGGCCCGGCGGGGGCGAATGCACGGGGCCGTCCGGAAATCCGGGACACCCCGGGCCCCGGGCGGTGGACGGGACGGCATCTTGCCCGAGCGTCCCGGACTCGGCGATCATGCCGTCGTACGGCTGTCCCATCGCCGACGGCTCCCTCGTCGACCAGGCGTCCGGCGGGCGTCGGCGCCCGAGCCCGAAGCCCGAGCCCGAAGCCCGAGCCCGAAGCCCGAGCCCGAAGCCCGAGCCCGAAGCCCGAGCCCGAAGCCCGAGTCCGAAAGCGTGAGTCCGAAAGCCCGAGAAGCCCGAGCAGCCAGACAAGCCCGCGAAGAAGGGAAACCGCGTATGAGCGCCAATCCGTTCGACGACGAGGACGGCCGGTTCTCCGTACTGGTCAACGACGAGGACCAGCACTCCCTGTGGCCGACGTTCGCCCCCGTCCCCGAAGGCTGGCGGGTCGTCTTCGGCGAGGAGTCCCGCCAGAGCTGCCTCGACTACGTGGAGCAGCACTGGACCGATATGCGGCCCAGGAGCCTGCGCGAGGCCATGGAGGGCACCGCCCCGTAACACCCCCCGGTGCCGTGGCGGACTCCGCGCCACGGCACCGGGCACGGGGCGCGCCGTCCCGGCCGGTCCCGGCTGTCCTGTCCCGTCCCGCCGGGTGTCGCTGCCCCGTACCCGGTGCCCCGGCGTGGGACGCTCGGCACACATGGAACGGGTACGCCCGACCGCCCGACGCGGTCGCGGGGGACGGCCGCCCCGATCCCCGATCGCCCGCGGGAGGCCGCCCGGTGGACGTCAGTACGTTTTACGCGCTCTTCTCGGCGACGTGCTTCACGCTGGTCGGCCTCTGGTGGAACGTGGTCCAGAACCACGCGGAGTGGCTGCGCGAACCCGCGGTCCGCCGGGTCGTGGGCGGGATCTACCTCTCCTTCCTGCTCCCCGCGGTCATGGGGCTGTTCGCCCAGGTCGGCGGAGCCGCCACCCCGGAGGTCTGGCGGGCCAGCTTCGTCGTGATCGCGGTGGTCGGCTGCGCGTCGACACTGCGACTGCTGACGTACGCCGCCCGCGACCGGACCTTCGCCCACCTCGCCCTGCCGCAACTGGCCGCCGCGGCCGTCTATGTCCTGATCGCCGTCGTCGGTACCACTCCCTCACTCGCCGACACGGTGTCCCTCCGGCCGATCCAGGCCGAGGCGATCCTGCTGTCCCTGCTGGTCCTGCTCGGCCACGGACTGGTGTGGCGCTTCATGGCGGGCGAGGGCCGCCCCGACGCGGCCTAGGTTTCTTCCGAACCGGTTCCGGCTACCGGAGGTCAGCCGGGCACGATCGTCACGCCCAGGGCGCTCGCCACCCTGCCCCAGGGCGTCACGTAACACGACGTACCACTGGTCGCGAAGACCCGGCCGCGGGCATGGGCGCCGTTCTCGTCCTTGGCGTAGAAGGGCGCGCCGGAGGTACAGGGCGCGGTCGTGCCCGCACCGCCGGGCCCGGCCTTCCCCGCGGAGGACAGCGTCCCCGTGGCCCGTCGTCCGGCCACCGCGGTCACGACGTCCGGCGGGGCGACGGACTCCAGGACGATCCGCCCGGTGGTGGCGTCGAGATAGCCGGCGAAGCCGTACCCGTCCCCGTGGTCGGCGAACCGCGCCTCGATCCGCGCCTGCAGCCGGGCCAGTTCGCGCGCCGCGCCCGACGACTCGGGCCGCACGACGATGGCGACGACCACTCCGACCGGTCTGTGCCACGTCCCCGCTCCGCCTCGCGTTCCGTGCATGGGAACTTCCTGGATCCGAGGGTCGGCCCGTATCGTCGAAGCGGGCGCCCCCTGCCGACAGGGGGCGCGAGGGTGGGTATTCCGCCCGACGGGCGCACCCGGAGGAGTGCGCCCGTCGGGCCCGTGAGCCGTGTGTGCGCCCCGGCGCCGTCCCCGATGCGCGACGCACGGGGAGTGCGCGGTGAACACCCGGGTAGGCGCGGCGCATGACAGTGACGAAGACGACTGTGCTCGTACTGGACTGTGCGGAACCCGTGGAGTTGGCCGAGTTCTACGCGGCGCTGCTCGGCGCGGAGATCCACCGCGGCGACGACCCCGACTTCGTGGAGATCATCGGTCACCGCGGGGTCCATCTCGCCGTCTGCAGAGACCCCGGGCACGCCCCGCCGAGCTGGCCGCGGCCGGAAGACTCCCTCCAGTCGCATCTGCGGATCCTGGTGGACCGCGCCGACCTGGACGAGGCGGAACGGGAGGCGATCGGCCTCGGCGCCCGCCCCGTGGACACCGAGAACAGGGGAGGCCCGCGCGAAGTCCGGCTCTACTCCGACCCGGCGGGCCACTCCTTCTCCCTCGCGGTCTCCCCGCAACCCGCCTCCTGATAGCGGGGAGACCGGGCCGATGCGCCCCCGAACGGATCGGCCCGGTCTCCCCGGACGCAAGGGCGCCCCGCCGTCGTGGGGCACCGACTCCAGCCGTCCCGGTACCGGGACGACCGCTCGGGCACGACGACCGCGACCCGGTCCTCGGGATCGCCGTGGCGGAAATCCGCCCCGTGACAACCGGACCGGGCGGAATCCGGCCAACGAAGGTCATGAGGGCAACCGCGCCCCGTGCCCGCCGGGTTCACCGTCGTACGCCGGACCGAGTGGAGGACCGGCTCCGTACAGCGGTATCCGTATCTGGAGGAAGCCTTGCGAAGAAGACGCCATGCCGTGTCGGCGGGTCTCGCGGTGACGCTCGCCCTGGCCGTGGGGGCGGCGCCCGCCGTGACCGCCGTACCGGCAGCACCCGGGTCGTCCGACGCGGTACGGGACGGGCGGGGCACGCCGCTGCGCTGGGTCACGCTGATCACCGGGGACCGGGTCGGGGTGGACGGGAAGGAGCGGCCCGTCGCCGTGGAGCGGGGCGCGGGGCGCGAGCGGGTGCCCGTGCAGATACGCCGGGCCGGGAAGCGGCTGCTGGTGGTGCCGCTCGACGCGGGGCGGGCGCTCGCCGCCGGGCGGCTGGACCCCCGGCTCTTCGACCCCGCCGAACTCGTCGGGGCCCAGCACCGGAAGGCGCGGCGGGACCGGGCCGAGGTAGGGGTCGTCGTACGGTACCGGGGCGGCGCGAGCGCTGCCCGTACCGCCGTACGCGCCGCCGACGGGGCCGAGGTCCGCCGGACCTTCGCCCGGCTGGACGCGGAGGCCGTACGCGCCCCGGCCCGGGACGCCGCCGGGCTGTGGGCCGCGCTCACCGCCGGGGCCGCCCCCGGCGCCCTCGCGCCGGGCGTCGACAAGGTGTGGCTCGACGGGGTGCGCACGGGCACGCTGGAGCGGAGCACCGGCCAGGTCGGCGCGCCCGCCGCCTGGCGGGCCGGGCTCGACGGTACGGGCGTACGGGTCGCCGTCCTCGACAGCGGGGTGGACCAGGACCATCCCGATCTCGCGGGACGGCAGATCGCCGAACGGAACTTCTCCGGCGCCCCCGACGCCGTCGACCGGGTCGGCCACGGCACCCATGTGGCGTCCATCGCGCTCGGTACGGGCGCCGCGTCCGGCGGGCGGAACAAGGGCGTGGCGCCCGGGGCGCGCTTCCTGGACGGCAAGGTGCTCGACGACGACAACACGGGCCTCGACTCGTCGATACTCGCCGGTCTCGAATGGGCCGTCGCCCAGGGCGCCGACATCGTCAACCTGAGCCTCGGCGGCCCGAACGATCCGGGTACGGATCCCCTGGAGGAGGCCGTGGACCGGCTCTCCGAAGCGCACGGCACCCTGTTCGTCGCCGCCGCGGGCAACGCGGGCCGCGGCGGACCCGGGCACATCGCGTCCCCCGGCAGCGCGCGGTCGGCGCTGACCGTGGGCGCCGTCGACCGGGACGACGTCCTCGCGCCGTTCTCCAGCCGCGGCCCCCTGCCCGGCGCGGGCCTGGTGAAGCCGGATGTCACGGCGCCCGGTACGGATATCGAAGCCGCGCGGGCGGGCGGCGGCTCCGGCTATATCGCCCACAGCGGTACGTCGATGGCCGCCCCCCATGTCACCGGCGCCGCGGCCCTGCTGGCGCAGCACCGGCCCGACTGGCGCGGCGAGCGGATCAAGAACATGCTGACGGGCTCCGCCAGGACCGGCGCGCACACCCCCTTCGAACAGGGCACCGGGCGCGTCGATTTGGCCGCAGCCCTGAAGGGGACCGTCGTCGCCGAAGGCGGCCCTCTCGACTTCGGAGTCCAGCGGTACCCGCATACCGACGACACCCCCGTCACCCGGAACGTCACCTACCGCAACCTCGGTACGGAGCCCGTCGACCTGGAGGTGACGGCCGTCGCGACCGGGCCCGACGGCAAGCCCGCGCCCGCCGGCTTCGTCACCGGGGGCGGGACGCTGACCGTACCCGCCGGGGGGACCGCGACGGTCGGCGTCACCGTCGACACCCGGATCGGCGGCGACACGAACGGCGGCTACGCGATCGAGGTGACGGCCACCGGCGGCGGTACGACCGTGCGCGGTACCGGCGCCGTCGAGCGGGAGATCGAGTCGTACGACCTGACCATCCGCCACCTCGGCCGGAACGGGGCGCCCACGGGCGACGCCGAGTCCTATCTCGAAGGCATGAGCGGCCCCGCCCGCGGCAGGTCGTACGCGATCTCCGGCGGCGACGGCTCCCGTACCCTCCGGGTCCCGCGCGGCGCCTACTTCCTGGGCGGCGCGGTCTACAGCGACCCGCTGGACCCGGCGCAGGGCTTCGACGTGCTCGGAGCGCCCCATCTCGACGTCATCGCCGACACCACCGTCACGCTCGACGCCCGCACCACCCGGCCCGTCTCGGTCTCGGCGCCCGTCGCCGGGGCGAAAGCGCGCTCCGCCCGCTTCGGGTTCACCCGGCTCGTCGGCTCCGGAGCCGATGAGCACTGGACCATGGCCGAGTGGGAGCTGCCGTCCTTCCAGGGGCTGCGCAGCGCCCACACCGGACCGGCGGTCCCTCCGGCGGGGCTGTTCCACCAGGGCGTCAACGGGGCGTGGACCAAGGGCACGGACACGTACGCCCTCAGCTACAACCCGAGCCGCTCCCGGCTGGTCACCGGCTTCCGGCGGACCCCCACGGTCCGGGATCTCGCCGAGGTGACCGTCCGGCTCGGCTCACCGGCGACGGGCCGGACCGCGCAGTTCGCCGTGGCGCCGGTGGGCGACGGCGAGATCGTGAGCACGTTCGTCAGCGCGTTCGTACCGCTGCCCGCCACCAGGAAGGTGTACACGGGCGGGGAGCGCGTCGCGTGGAACCACTGGAACTTCCAGCGCCGGGATCTCGGCAACGGCGAGTCGACCGAGGAGGGCTTCTACGGGACGCCGCAGTACCGCTACCGCGCGGGCGAACGGTACGTCCACACCCTCGGCGCCGGGGTCTTCGGCCCGAAGATCGCGGAGGACAGCGGGCTGTACCGCGAGGGCGACCGGATCAAGGGCGCCGTACGGATGTTCTCCGACGGGGACGGCAACAATCCGGGCCTCGGGGAGATGGGGACGATCTCCAACACCCTGTACCGCGACGGTGTCGAGATCGCCACGACCCCGGCCGAGCCGGGCCTCGTCCCCTTCACGGTGCCCGCCGACCGGTCCTCGTACCGGCTGGTGACGACCGCCACCCGGGACGCCGATGCCTATCCGGTGTCCGACCGGATCACCGCGGAGTGGACCTTCGACTCCGCGCGGACCCCGGCGGCCGAGCCGGTACCGGTGTCGGCGGTACGGTTCACCCCCGCCCTCGCCCTCGACAGCACCGCCCCGGCGGGCAGGCCGGTCCGGGTGCCCGTCACAGTCCAGGGCGCCGCCGCGGGGGCCGGTACCGCGTCGCTCGCCGTGTCCGTCAGCTACGACGACGGACGCACCTGGCGGGCCGTCCCGGTCCGCGACGGCGCGGCCCGGGTCGTCTCCCCGGCCGCCGGACGGGGCGTCGCCCTGCGCGCCGACGTCGCCGACCTGCACGGCAACACCCTGAGGCAGACCGTCCACAACGCCTTCCGCGGGAAGTAGGCCCCCGGGCCGCGGGGTAGCGCCGGGGCAGGACCGAGAGCCGCCGCGTGCCGCCGAGCGGCGGCATGCGGCGGCGGGACGGGGTCGGGTCGTCAGGCGGGCCGGACGGTGATGGTGCAGAGGCGCTTGGAGGCGCGGGTCATGGCCACGTACAAGTCCCTTTCCCCACCGGGGCGGGCCGTGACGATCTCCTCGGGGTCCACGACGACGACCCCGTCGAACTCCAGGCCGCGCGCTTCGGACGCCGGCACGATCCGCGCGTGGTGGGCGACGCCCCGGGCGGTCAGCTCGCGCACCCTGGCGTCCGCGCAGATCACTCCCAGCAGCTCGCCCGGGTGCGCGGCGCTCTGGGCGCGGAGTTCCGCCACGACGGCGGTCACCCGGCCGTCCGGGGGAGTGGTCACGGTGCGGGGGATCTCACCGCTGCGCAGCGACCGGGTGGGCTGTTGGCCCGGAGCGATCCGCGTGCGGAGGTCCCGGACGCTCTCCAGGATCTCCCGCGTGGTGCGGTAGCCCACGGTCAGGTCGTGCAGGGCGAACCGCGGTCCGACATGGGGGCTCAGCGCTTCCTCCCAGTCGCGTGCCCTCGTGACCGGGCCCGCCTGGGCGAAGTCGCCCACCAGTGTCATCGCCCTCGCCGGGCAGCGGCGGACGATCATCCGCCACTGCATGGCGGTCAGTTCCTGCGCCTCGTCGACGACGACGTGCCCGTTACGTCCGCTCCGGGGGACCGTCGACCAGGCTCGCGGCCTCGTCCAGCAACGGCCCGTCGGCGTCGGTCCACGGGTCGTCCGGGCCGCGGAGCAGAAGGGACCGCTCCCACGCGGTCAGCCGGGGCAGGTGCCCGGCGAGAGCGCCGGCGTCCGTCAGGAGCGCTTTTACGAGGTCACCGGGTACCAGCCGCGGCCACAACACCTCGACCGCCCGGTCTACACCGGCGTCGTCGAGGAGATCGGCCCGGACGGCGTCCAGGTCCAGCTCATGGGCCGGACCCGCGTCGGCCGCGCCCTCGGCACGGCGCCGGGCGGCTCCCGTGAACCGGTCGATATCGATACCCGTCATCCGCTCGGCGTCGGCGTCGATCCGCTCCAGGAGGTCGCCCATGTCCCGTCGCATCGCGTCGGTGACGGCGTCGACCAACAGCTCTTTGAACACCTGGCGCGCGGGGTTGTGTCCCGGTCCGGTCGCCACGGCGGCGTTGCGTGCCGTGGCGACTTCCCCGCCGGACAGATGGACCAGTTCCCGTCCGACCCGCACGGTGAAGTCACCGGCGGGCGCCTGGTGGACGCGCAGCAGGCCGGCCAGGGCGTCGGCCAGGTCGGAGCCGCCCTTGAGGCGTGCCGTGTCGAACGCGTCCACCGTGTCCGTGGACACTCCGGCCAGCTCCCGGCAGGTCGCCAGAACGACGTCGTTCTCCCCGAGGGAGGGCAGGACCCGGGAGATGTAGTCGATGAACCGGGCGTTCGGGCCCACCACCAGGACACCCTCCTCCGCGGCGCGCGGGAACGCGTACAGGACATAGGCCGCCCGGTGCAGGGCGACCACCGTCTTGCCGGTGCCGGGCCCGCCCTGCACCACGGTCACCCCGCGGTGGGGGGAGCGGACGATCGCGTCCTGTTCGGCCTGCAGCGTCGCGACGGCCGTGCGCATCCTGCCCGTACGCCGCGCCGACAGCGCCTCGGTCAACGGGCCGTCCCTCACGACGTCCTCGTCGGTCGGGGCGGACCCGTCCAGCAGTTCGTCGCTCACCGAGACGACCGTGCGCTCCTCAAGGCGCAGGTGTCGGCGCCGCCGCAGGTCCATCGGGTGGGCCGGTGTCGCCTCGTAGAAGGGTCGCGCCGCGTTCGCGCGCCAGTCCACGAGCAGGGGCAGGTCGTCCTCCTCCGTATGCAGTCCGATCCGCCCGATGCGCAGGGCCGTGCCGTCCGTCCCGTCGATACGCCCGAAGACCAGTCCCTTCCCGGCTCCCTCCAGCCGGCCGATTTCCTCGGTGAGACGCTCGGCGGCCCTTTCTCTCTCGTATGCCTCACCGGCGCTGTCCGCCGGGGCCTTCAGCACACGCGCCCGGTGTACTCGCGCCTCGGAAAGCCGCTCGGTGAGCAGCTCGTAAAGGGAGGACACATAATCCCGCTCCGACGCAACCGCACGCGCGATGGGATCAATTGTTTCCGACAACAGGGGGCTCCTTCGATTCGAGCCACACCATACGGTCGGAGTTCCCCGAAGATAAGTCTTGACGTGGTTGGTGGAGTTATGGCCTTGTGGCGGAATTCATGGCGGGGGTAATTCCGCCGGTTCCGCTTCCGGTTCCGCCTCCGCCGTCGCGCCCTTCTGGAAGCGGTCCAGCAGCGGACCGGCCATGACGGTGGTGACGATCGCCATCACAACCATGGCGCTGAACAGCTGCCCGTCGATGACCCCGAGCCCCAGACCGACATTGAGGATGACCAGTTCCGTCAGTCCGCGGGTGTTCATCAGGGTGCCGAGGACGGCCGCCTCCCGGCGGGTCGACCCCGTGAGCCGGGCCGCGCCTGCCGCGCCCGCGAACTTGCCGGCGCAGGCCACCGCCAGGACGGCCAGCAGAATGAGCACCCCCTGTCCGCCCAGGCCGCCGAGGTCCACCGCCAGACCCGTGACCACGAAGAACACCGGCAGCAGGAACAGGCTGGTCTGCTCGATGCGTTCCGGGACCTCCGGGGCGCTCGCGTCGACCCGGTCCCGGGGGACCACGGCCCCGAAGGCGAAGGCCCTGAACACCACGTGCAGCCCGATGGCCTCGGTCGCCCAGGCGCTCAGCAGCAGCCCCATGACGAGCACGGCGTGGGTGACGGCGGTACCCGACCACGGCCTGGCCGGGTCCAGCGCCCAGGCCAGTGCCGGACGGACGACCAGGACCAGGCCGATCACCAGCGCCACGGAGCCGATCAGCATCCGGGCGAAGGGCCAGGGTCCGTGCTCTCCGCGAGCGCGACGACCACCGCGAGGACGATCCACGCCAGGAAGTCCTGGATGGCGGCGCAGGCCACCGCGATCGACCCCATACGGTCCTTCTGCAGCCCGCGTTCGGCGATGATCCGAGCCAGGACCGGGAAGGCCGTGATGGACATCGCCGTACCGAGGAACAGCGCCGGTACCAGCAGCCCGTCCGTCGTCATCTCCGCACGGTCGAACCAGGGTGCCAGGGCCACGGCAAGACCCGTCCCCAGGGCGAACGGCAGGGCGACCGAGCTGAGCGGGACGGCCGAGATCCGGCGCCGTGGTGCCGCAGATGGGAGGTGTGGAACTGCTAGCCGACGCCGAACATAAAGAGCACGGCTGAGAAACCGGCGAAGACGAATCCGGATACCTGCGATTCCCAGGCCCGGAGTGGGCTTGTGGCACTGGACGTGCGGGGAGAGCGCCGGACCGGGAAACGAGTATGGAGCCCTCGGCTGTCGAGGCTCCGTGTGAGGTCCTCGAATTACCCTGAAAGGGCTCCACGTTGACCGTCCATCATGCCGCGGCCGATGTCTCGGGGGAAGCGTGATACCACGGGGAATCTGATGCGTGACCTGTTTCCGTCCCGGCGTCCGGACGGTTCCGGTCCTGTTTCCCGACCGGGCCCGGGCTCGAACTCCGGTCCCGGTCCCGGATCAGGACCCGGGACCGGCGGCGGCTGGCTGAACCGGCTGCCCCGGCCCGGCGGCCCCCTCCCGGGCCGCCGCCCCCCCCGGGTTCGTACGGGCCCCGCCCCGGTCGGTTACCCGACCCGCTGGAGGGCCTTCTCGCGGTACTCCGCGACCCGCGACCCCGACTGGCGCCGGGCCATCCGGCTCAGCACGATCGGCGCCAGGACCAGCCCCACCACCGCCCACGCCCCGAGTACGCCGAGGGTCTCCAGCTGCCGCCAGGACTCACCGATCTCGACCACGGCCATATCGTCCGGCAGCAGCGCGGAGCGCATCCCCAGACCCAGCCAGTAGATCGGGAACACCTGGGCGGTCCACTGGAGCCACTCCGGCAAGGAGGTGATCGGATAGAAGATCCCGGAGACGCCGATCAGGGCCATCACCGGAACCGACATGGCACCGGCCGCGCGCGGGTTCGACACCAGCGCGCCGAGTACGGCGCCGATGGACTGGGTGGCCATGAGGCCGAGGACCAGCACCCATGCCAGGGTCAGCCAGGAGCCGACGGCGTCCAGCTCCAGCCCGTCGACGATGAAGGCGCCCGGGACGAGCAGGATGGCCAGATAGACCAGGATGGATCCGGAGGTGGTGACGAGCTTGCCCAGGAAGTAGCCGCGGATGCCGTGCGGAAGGGCCTTGGCCCGCAACAGGGTGCCGTCCTCGCGTTCGATGGTCAGGTACTGGATCACCAGCAGCATGCCCAGAGCGATGAACATGCCCAGCACGCTCGGCATCACCAGCGGCCCGAGTTCGATCCCGGTGTCGCGGAACTCCTTGTCGCGCAGGAAGAACACGGCCGTCAGCGTCATCACCGGCCAGAGCAGCTGATTGATCATCTCGGCGCCCGCGAACGCCTGGCGCAGCTCGATCAGTCCGCGGGAGAAGCCGGTCCGCAGCGCCGTCGTGGAGTAGTTGCTCATCGCAGCGGCACCTTCGCTTCGGCGGTGGCGGCGGAGTCGGCGTCGTGGGCGTCGTGGGCGGATCGGGCCGTACGGCCGGACTCGGCCCGCCGCACCAGGGACAGATAGGTGTCCTCCAGCGACGAGCGGTTGACCTCAAGCTGGGCGACGGCGTCGCCGTGCTTCTCGAACAGCTCGCGGACGAACCGGGTGGAGTCGCCGACCGACCGCACATAGCGCTGCCCGTCGAGTGTCCAGCGGACCTCGTCCTCGCCGACGAACCGCTCGGCGAGTTCGTCGGCCGTGCCGTCGGCGACGATCCGGCCCTCGTTGAGGATCACGATGCGATCGGCGAGCTTCTCCGCCTCCGCCAGGTCGTGTGTGGTGAGCATGATCGTGGTCTCACCGGTGGCGACGAGCCCCAGGATCAGATCGTGGAACATCCGCCGAGCCTCCGGGTCGAAGCCCACCGTGGGCTCGTCGAGGAAGAGCATCTCGGGGCGGCCCACCATACCGATCGCCACGTCCAGCCGCCGTCGCTGGCCGCCGGAGAGCATCCGTACCTGTTTGTCTGCCTGCTCGGTCAGGCCCACATGGGCGATCAGCTCCGACGCGTCCCACGGCCGTGCGACCTCGGGGGTGGAGTAGTGGGCGTAGTAGGTGCCCATATGCAGGAGAAGCTCCCGCACCCGCCACTTCGCGTGGTCCCGCCAGGACTGGAGGACGATGCCCACGCGGGCCCGCCACAGCGCGTCGCCGTGCTCGGGGTCGGACCCGAGGACGTCGACCCGGCCGGCCGAACGCTTGCGGAAGCCCTCCAGGATCTCGATCGTGCTGGTCTTCCCGGCCCCGTTGGGGCCCAGCATGACCAGCACCTCGCCGCGATGTGCCCGGAACGTCACGTCTTTGAGCACGTCGTTCGTTCCATAGCGCATGCGCAGGCCGTCCACCTCCAGGGCGACCTGGTCGCTGGATGTCATCGGCTTGCCTCTCGTGTCGTGGTGCGTCTGAGGTAATTCGGGCATGAGGTGTCCTCGGGGGCGTTCGGAAGGTGTTCGGGGGGAGTTGGGGGGGAGTTCGGGAGGGGGCGGGGGAATGGCCGAACGAACGGGCGTACGGGAGCGCGTCGGCGACCCGCTTCGAGGCGCGGGGCGGACGGTCGAGGCCGGGGACCGGCGCGGGGGAGGGGCCGGTGGTGACGGTGTCCCGGGGGCCTTCGGCACGGCCGGGGGTCCGCACGGCGGACGGGGGCTGGTCCGCCGTGCGGATCGATCGCCGGTGCCGAGAGGCCGGGTCGACGGGGTCGCGTTCCGGAGCCGCACCGCGGTGGTGCGGGGCCCGCGCGCCACCCGGCCGTTCGGCCGCGGCCGGCGATCGTATTCAGATGGTCAGGATGTGAATCAGTCGCGCAGCGACTGCTCGACGCTCTCGCGCAGCGCGGCCCGGTCGACTCCCGCGAGCGCCAGCGCGCGCGGCACCGTGCCCAGCTCCAGCCGGAGAACGCCCAGCAGCAGATGGCCCGGGCGCAGGTCCTTCTTGCCCCCGGCCGCCGTGATGCCGCGTTCGAAGGCCAGCTTCGCGGACTGGCCCATACGCGACGGACGGCCGGTGGAGACACAGGGCTCCGGCAGATCCTTCTCGGCGATCGACACCCCGGCGGCCCGGAGGCTCTCGCAGAACTCCCGGCGCAGCGCCAGCCGGATCGCGGCGTGATCGAGTCCGGCCGCCGCGAGCAGCGGCGCGACCGCGGAATCCTGTTCCGCGGCGATCGACAGCAGCAGATGCTCCGCCTCGATCGTGGCGGACCCGGACAGCCGGGCCTCGTCCGCGCCGGACTCGATGATGGTCTCGGCATAGGCGCCGAACAACTGCCGTGTCATGTCAACCTCCTCTTGAGTTCGACGCCGGCGGCGATCAGACGCTTGGCATGTTTCTTGTGGACCGCCTGGCGGGTGATACCGAGCGCCTCGGCCACATCGGGCCAGCTCCAACCCGCCCGCATGGCCTTCTCCACCGCCGAGTCCTCCAGCTGATCGGCCAGCCGCCGCAGCGCGACCACCGCCGCCAACTGCTGGGCGGGATCGTCCGATACCAGACTCTCCTTCACGCTCGTCATGTAAGCAACTTAGGTTGACCGGTCGAGCTTGTCAAGCCGAGTTGCTTACGCGTCCCGGGGGTGCCCCCCTCCGGCGCCCCCCGGTAGCCCCGCGGTCGGTCCTCCGGCCCTCCGGTCGCCGCGCGACGGTGCCCGGGCGAGGGTGAACCCCCTCCGGATCGCGGGACGGCCACCCCTATTGCCGTGAAATATTCACGGTCGGCGTATGAATTCCTCAGCTGCCTGGGGTACGTCGAGGAGAACTGGACGGACCTGCGGCCCCGCAGCCTGCGCGAGGCCATGGCAGCGGGGTCGGCCGGCGCCGAATCCGCCGGAGAGTGAGCCGGATGACATCCCTCGCCGAACGGTGGGGCATCCACCCCGGCCAGTTCTGGCTCTACGGCCGCTCCCCGGAGCGGGCGGTGGAGTTCGACGAGGCCATGGACGCCTGGAACGTCTACGGCCATGCCGAAGTGCTGACGGCCCTCGGTACCCCGGGCGTCTTCTCGTCCGCCGAGACGGCACGGCTGATGCCCGAGAACGCCGAGGACGCCTTCACCGAGGGCGATCTGCTCCAAATGGACCCGCCGGACCACCGCTGGCTGCGCGATGTGGTGCGGCACGCCTTCACCCTGAAGGTCGTGGCCGATCTGGAGCCGCAGATCACCGCACTCGCCCGGGACCTGCTCGACGCGGTCCGGGGCGAGGACGCGTTCGACCTGATGGCATCGCTCGCCTACCCGCTGCCGGTGACCGCGGTCGCCGAACTCCTCGGCATCCCGCCCGAGGACCGCCATCTGTTCGAGGGCTGGATGACCCGGCTGGTCACCGAGATGGGCGGGACGTCTCTCGCCGACACCCCCGAGGAGCAGGAACGCGCGTTCGGCGCCGCGATGGAACATATGCGGGCCATGCTCGGCTATCTCCGCGACCATGTCGCCCGCCGCCGCCGCGCCCCCCGGGACGATCTGGTCGGGGGGCTGCTGGCGGCCGAACTCGGCGGACCGCGGCTCGGCGACGAACACATCGTCGGCTTCGCCAAGATGCTGCTCATCGCCGGATATCTGTCGACCACGATGCTGATCGGCAACACGATCCTCTGCCTCGACCACTTCCCCGACCAGGCGGCCCGGGTCCGCGCCGACCGGTCCCTCGTCCCGGGCCTGATCGAGGAGTCGCTGCGCTATCTCAGCCCGGTCGCCGCCACCTACCGGGCCACCGCCGCCGATACGGAGCTGGCCGGCCACCGGCTCCCGGCCGGGAAGATGGTCCTCCTGTGGTTCGGCGCCGCGAACCGCGACGCCCGGGTCTTCGCCGACCCCATGACCTTCGACCCGGCCCGGACCCCCAACCCCCAGCTCGACTTCGGCCGCGGTATCCACTTCTGTCTGGGCGCGGCCCCGGCCCGGAACACCGGGCCGGGGCCGTCCGCGAGGTCACCCCCGTCCCGGGAGCCGCTCCCCGCCACAGGTCGCGCGGCCGTATCTGCCGGTGGCGAGGGCGCGCTGCACATGCTCCCCGCGGACCGCGACCGTGCAGGCCGCGCTGCCACCGCGGTCGCCGAGGACGACGGCCACGGTCGGCGCCGTACCGACCGGCAGCCGGATCGACTTCCTCCAGGGCAGGGCGGCGTCCCGGACGACCGTCGCGCCCGTCCCGCCCGCGGGCCGGAAGGTGATCTCCGCCGTGCCCTCCCCGGTGACCTCGTACTTCACCTCGGCCGTCGGCACCGCGCGGGCCGGCGGATCATCCCCGGACCCCTTCGAGCCGGGCGCGCCGACGACCCCGTACACCCCGGCCGCGACGGCGCAGACCAGCGCCGACACCCCGGCCCCCACCACCCGCCGCCGCGTGCCCCACGTCTTGCACCCTTTCCGGCCCTCCCGGCCCGTGCCGGAAGTCTCCGGGACGCCGTCGCCGTCCGGTATCGCCTCTTCTTCCGCTGATTCTTTGCCGACTGAAATAACCGCCACCCGCCTTCCGTTACGCCCCTGAGCGATAGCTCTCGTGGATATACACCACACCGCGCCCATGGCGAAAGCCCTCGGATAAATCGGTCATTCGGATTCGTCAACGACTCTCCTTCCGTCCGATATGTCCATTGGGTTGACAGGCCATCAGTCGCCTGTTCGATACTTTCGCCGCCGTGCCCGGGAGGCGATATCGCCACCGACCTCCCCCGTGCGGTGGAAGGAGAGTTCCGGCTGGGCGGAAAACGCCGCTCCAGCACATTCGGCATGCCTGTTTCCGCCGTTCGGTGACGAGGCGGGCGCGCCGGAACGGAAGGACATGAGGTGAGGTTTCCGTACCGGAGATATGTGTCCTGCCTGGTCGCAGCGGCCATCGCGGGCACGATGCTGCCCCAGGCCGCCCATGCGGCCCAGGCGTCGCCACCGGGCAAGGGCGACGGCAAGGGGGTGTTCGGAACCGTCAAGGGCTGGTTCTCGGACGACGACGACAAGAAGGAATCCCGGCCCGCCGAACCACCGGCGGGCGGAAAGATCGAGATACCCAGCCGGGAAAAGCTGGACCGGGGAAAGAAAGCACCACCGGCGAAACGGATCAAGGAACTCTCCGAACGGCGCACCCCGCAGGCCCGGTTCTGGCAGCTTTCCGACGGACGGGTCGAGGCCGAGTTATCCGCATCTCCCTCCGCCTATCGCTCCGGCGCCTCGTGGAAGCCGGTCGACACCACGGTCAAGGCCACCAAGGACAAGGGATTCGCCTTCGCCAACACGGCGAACGTCAGCCGTACCTGGTTCGGTGAGGACCCTGGGCGGCTGCTGCGCTTCCAGGCCCCCACGGGCGAGACCGTCACCCTCGGACTGCTCAACGCGGCCCGGGGAGTACGGCCGGGCGTCAAGGGCGACACCGTCACCTACAAGGGGCTGGCCGCCGGTGCGGATGTCTCGTACCAGGTCGGCGCGGGCCGGGTGAAGGAGAACATCACCCTCGCCAAGCCACCCGCGAGACCGGTGTCCTACGTCTTCACCCTCGACGCCGGCACCCTTCAGCCGAAGGAGCGCCGGGACGGCTCGATCGCGCTCTTCGGCGAGGACCCGGCGACCCCGGTCCTGGTGATCCCGCCCGCCTTCATGACGGACAGCCGGAAGGACCGTACCTCCCCCTACGGGAAGTCCTTCAGCCCGAAGGTGACCCAGAAGCTCACCCGGCACGGCAAGGGCTGGCGGATCGCCCTCACCCCGGACGCGGCCTGGCTGGCCGCGCCGGAACGGGCGTACCCGGTGGTCATCGACCCGACCATCACCATCGCGCCCTCCGCGTCGGTCTCCCAGGACGTGATGGTCAGCTCGGACCAGCCCACCACCAACTTCAGCGCCACCTGGGAGATGGCCGCGGGCAAGACCAGCGCCACCGGGATCGCCCGCTCCCTCATCAAGTTCCCGCTGGGCGAGATCCCGGTGGGCTCCAAGATCGACGCCGCCCGGCTCGGCCTGTACTACGACCAGACCCACACCACCGCCACCACCAATGTGGATGTGGAGATCCGACGGGCCACCGGCGCCTGGGACGAGGCGACGGCCACCTGGAACAACACCAACGCCCTGGTGGGGGAGCAGTCCTCCACCACGGTCCAGCTCGACGACGGCGACCCGGGGACCGCCGCGGTCGGCGAATGGCCGCGGGTGAGCGGCACCGGCTCCGGCGGCGACTACACATACAACAAGAACACCGCGACCGGTGAGTCGTACACCTTCCAGCCGCGGGTGCACGAGACGGCCGACTACCGCGTCGAGGTGTACACCACCCCGCAGCCCGACGGCACCACCGCCGCGCCCCACCGGGTGAACTCCGCCGAGCCCGTCCAGAACTTCACGGTCGACCAGTCCACGGGCACCGCGGGCTGGCGCCAGCTCGGCACCGCGCAGATCGACTTCACCAAGGGCACCACCGGCAGTGTCGTGGTCGGCGACACGGGCGACTCCGCCCGGCGGACCATGGCCGACGCCGTACGGCTGGTGAACCCGGCCCAGATCCGCAAGGACATCGGCGAGTACAACTCCTGGCACAACTTCGCCGTCGCCGACACCGTACAGAAGTGGGTCAACGGCACCTCCCCCAACCACGGCTTTGTGATCAAGGCCGTGAACGAGACCTCGACCGCGCCGCTCGGCGGGCCCGCGTACGAGGCCGGGGACTACGACTACGGCGGCGAGACCTCCACGATCCCCCGGCTGACGGTCACCTTCGGCAAGGTCGGCACAGCGCTCCGCTCGCCGACGGTCATCCACTCCACCGGCCCCGAACTCTCCTGGCCGGCCTACGCCAACGGCAGCGGCGACACCGGTCTCGACCTGGTCGAGTACCAGCTGCACCGCTCCACGCAGCAGGTGTTCACACCCTCGTCCGCCACCCGGGTCGCGCCGGTGGCCAAGACGGTGACCCAGTACACCGACACCACCGCGGTCCCCACTCCGGACAGCCATCCGGAGGAGATCGGGAAGGTGTACTACTACCAGATCGCGGTCAGAACCAAGGACGGACAACTCCTCGGCTCCCCGACCCGGCTGGTCGCCATCCCCAAGGCGGGCCGCACCATGCGGCTGATCCAGGCCGGGCAGACCGACACCACCCTGTCGTCGGCCAAGCCGACCACCAACCTCAACACCATCGAACAGGGCGCGGTCGGACAGCACTGGCTGACCGTCGGCAACAACTCCGCGACCTACGGCAAGACGCGCGCGGTCATCGACTTCCCCACCACCGCCATCCCGGCCTCGGCGACCATCCTCGAAAGCCGGATGTTCCTCTGGCGGAACCAGACCGAACGCACCGGCACCGCCAAGGCGCGCTACAACCTGCACGGCCTGACGCGGGAGTTCACCGAGACGGCCGCCACCTGGAACAACGCCAACGCCACCACCGCGTGGACGGCGCCCGGCGGTGACCACTCGGCCGCCGTCGCCGACTACGTCCCCTCCTTCAACACCGATCTGGGCCGCCACTGGTGGGACGCCACCGGACTCACCCAGAGCTGGGTACGGACCCCCGCCAACAACAAGGGCGTCCTGGTCAAACTGAACGACGAGTCCGCCACCGGACCCCAGGAACGGTCCCTGTTCCTCTCGGCGGGCGCCCTCGACCCCCAGCTCCGCCCGCTGCTGCGGGTGATCTACGTGGACGCCACGGCGGAGAACACGTACTACGCGCCGAACACCCCGCACCGGATGACGACGAACACCGACTACACGGGCGCCGTCACCATCACCAACACCACCTCCACCGCGTGGGCGGCCGGTGAGCGGGAGCTGTCGTACACCTGGAAGCTGCCCGACGGCACCGACGTCACCACGGCCGCCAACCAGAAGAAGACCGCGATACCCGCCCTGCTGCCGGGCAAGTCGGCCACGATCAACGCGGCCATCCGCTCACCCGACATCACCACCACCGGCAACGAACGCGCCGAGCACTACATCAACTGGGACATCCGCAAGATCTCCGACGGCACCTGGCTCTCGGCCGGCGCGGGCGGCATCCCACCGCTCAAGCAGGACGTGGCCGTCGAGGACCTCAAGGCCCACCACCTGGGCATGGAGAAGTACCACTCGTACGCCGGGAAGAACACCGGCGCCGGGTCCACCCTGATGACCAACCTCGGCGCGGGCAACGGGATCTGGTCCTACAACGCCTTCAGCAACCCGGGCCGGGGCCTGAGCACCTTCGCCCGGTTCGCCTACAACACCCAGGACACCTCGGACACCGTCCTCGGCCACGGCTGGACCGCCCAGATCGCCGGACCCGTCCGGCTCGGGACGCCGCTCGACTTCCATCCGCGCGCCAACCCCACCGAGATCCGGCTCACCGACGGTGACGGCACCACCCATCTCTTCCGCAAGCAGGCGGACGGCACCTGGCAGGCCCCCGCCGGAGTCAACTACCGGCTCACCATGAGGACGGGCCTGAGCTGCACACCGGACCAGGACTCCGTCTCCGACGCCTGGACCCTCACCCGGCCGGACGGCACCCGCTTCCGGTTCGGCTGCGACGGCTATCCGACCGAGTCCGTCGACAAGAACGGCAACAGCCAGGAGTTCACCTACGAGGAGCGGGTCTCCAACAACCGGACCATCAAGTTCCTCACCTATGTCACCGACCCCGCCAACCGGCAGTCGCTCACCATCGACTACTGGGAGAGGGGCGACGCGACCTACGAGTACATCAACGACGCGGGCGCCAAGGTCTCCGGCACCAACCTCACCAACCCCCGGATCTACGACCACGTGAAGTCCATAACGGACATCTCCGGTCGGAAGGTGGCCTTCCACTACACCACGAAGGGCATCCTCGGGCAGCTCACCGACGGTGACGGCTCGTCCCAGCCCAAGGTCTTCACCTTCGGCTACGACACCGCCCAGAGCGACCGCAACGTCAAACTGATCCGGGCCACCGACCCGCGCGGCAAGAACACCGCCGTCGCCCACCACGTCCCCGGCGCGGGCACGGACGTGAAGGACAACTGGCGCACCAGGACGATCACCGACAGGACCGGGGGTCTGACCCGGTTCGCCTACGCGGTCAACGCCACCGACGCCACCCATACCGACACCACCGTCACCGACGCCGGGGACCGCGCCTCCGTCTATGTGACCGACGCCGCGGGCCGCGGCATCCGGCACACCAACGCGAAGGCCCAGATCACCCGGACCACCTGGGACACCGACAACAACGTGGTGCTGCTGGAGGAGCACAACGGCGCCAAGACGGCCTACTGCCACGACCAGAAGACCGGCTATCCGCTGTGGAGCCGGACCGCTGAGGAGAACCGGACCGGTGTCCCGTCCGCGGCGGACTGCTCCCCGACCGCCGTACCCGCGAACGCCACCCGGTACGAGTACCAGACGCGCGCCGACGGATTCTCGGCCGATCTCTTCCGCCGGACGTCGCCGGAGGGCCGCGCCTCGCAGTTCGGGTACGACTCCTTCGGGAACCTGACCTCGGTCACCGACCCCAAGGGCGTCGCCACCCCGTCCGTACCCGACGACTACGTCACCAAGTACGAGTACAACGCACACGGCCTGCTGACCAAGGCGACCGACGCCAACGGCAACCCGAGCACCAACAGCAACTTCGGTCCCCACGGGTATCCGGCGACCAGCACCGACGCCCTGGGCCGCTCCACCACCCAGGTGTACGACGAACGCGGACTGGTCCGTGAGGTCACCGACGCGCTCGGCAAGAAGACCACCCGGACCTACGACGTCTTCGGACGACCGCTGGTCTCCACGGTCCCCAAGGACCAGAGCGCCGGTCAGCTGATCACCGTCCCGGCGCCGGAGTACGACCCGAACGACAACGTCACCCTGTCGACGGCGTCCAACGGGGCGATCTCCACGGCCGTCTACGACAACGCCGACCAGGTCCTCACCGCCACCGCGCCCGGTAACAACCACGCCGGGGCCGACCGGAAGACGACGTACACCTACGACGCCGAGGGCAATCTGCGGACGGTCACCGAACCGAAGGGCAATCTGCCCGGCGCGGCCCCCGGCTCCTACACCACCACCTACACCTACGACGAGCTGCACCGGCAGTCGACCGTCGTCAACAGCTCCGGCGACACCATCTCCTACGCGTACGACTCCGTGGGCAACCTCACCACGGTCGTCGACCCCAAGAAGAACGCCACGGCCGACCCCGCCGACTTCACCACGAAGACCGCCTACGACCTGAACCACCGGGTCACCTCGGTCACCGACCCGACGGGCAAGGTGTCCTCCAGCGTCTACGACAAGGACAACCTGGTCGTCCGGTCCACGGACGCCGACAACAACACCACCCACATCGACTACGACGAGCGGGGCGCCCAGCGGGAGACCCGGGTCCCGTACGTCGCCGGCACCGACCGGATCACCCGCTTCGAGTACGACCAGGTCGGCAACACCACCAAGGTGGTGACCCCGCGCGGTACGGCGACGGCCGCCGCGAACGACTTCACCGCCCGTACCGAGTACGACGCGCTGAACCGGCCGGTGCGGCAGTACCAGCCGTACGACCCCGCCGACACCCGCTACAACGACCCGAACGTCCACACCCGTACCGACTACGACGCCGTCGGCCGGGTCTCCAAGGTGTCGCTGCCGCCGTCCGAGGGTGAGACGGCCCGTAACGACACCACCTACAGCTACTACGACAACGGCTGGGCGAAGACCGCCACCGACCAGTGGGACATCGTCACCAGCCACGACTACGACAGCACCGGACAGCAGACCCGGCGCACCATCTCCTCCGCCGGTGACGCCGCCGACCGCAGCATGAGCTGGAGCTACTTCCCGGACGGCAGTCTCAGGACGAAGGCGGACGAGGGGCATCCGGCCGGCCGGTCCGTCGTGGTGGTGGACAACTCCGATATCCAGAACACCTCGTCGACCGGAACCTGGACGAAGGGGGACACGGCCGGGCAGCAGGGCCACGACCACCGCACCCACACCTCCGGTACGGGCACGGACGCCTTCACCTGGACCCTGAACGTCCCGAAGAACGGCACCTACACCGCCTATGTGAAGTACCCGCAGGTCACGGGGGCGGCCACCGCGGCGCAGTACACCGTCACCCATGCCTCGGGCACCGCGACGGTCGCCAAGAACCAGACCACGGCCGCCGGTACCTGGGTCGCCCTGGGCACCTACACCTTCAACCAGGGCAACGCCGGACGGATCGCGGTCGGACAGAGCGCGTCCGGGACCGTGGCCGCCGACGCGGTCCGCCTCGTCCGCGACACCACCGGCGACCCGGCCGACACCGAGCGGCGCAACTTCGCCTACGCGTACGACGTCAACGGCAATCTGACCTCGATCGACGACACGTCGAACGGGGCGCGGATCGACGCGTACACGATGACCTACACGGGCCTCAACCAGCTCCAGAGGGTCACCGAGGCGCTGCTGGGTCAGGAGCGGAAGTCCACCTCCTACACCTATGACGCGAACGGCCAGCCCGAGACCGTCACCCATCCCGACCAGTTCTCCCGGTACACCTACGACCCGCGTGACCTGGTCGGAACGGTGTCCGTCGGCACATCGGCCGCCGACACCTCGCCGAAGGTGACCGCGTACACCTACACCGACAAGGGCCAGCGGCTGCGGGAGACCAAGGCCAACGCCAACACGGTCGACTTCGCCTACCACCTGAACGGCACGGTCAAGTCGACCACGGAGAAGCAGTCGAACGGGACGCTCGTCGCCTCGCATCTCTACGCGTACGACGCCAACGGCAACAAGTCGCAGGACGTCGCGAAGAAGATGAACGCCGACAACACGACGGCGTACCTCGAATCGACGACGGACTACGCCTACGACCCGAACGACCGCCTCAACGAGTCCGTACGGACCGGCCACGGCGCGGGCACGGAGACCTATGTCCACGACAACAACGCCAATGTCATACGGCAGACGGTCCGGGGCACCACCACGACCTACAACTACGACCGCAACCGCCTGCTGACCAGCGCTGCCGGCGGGGTCACCTCCCGCTACAACTACGACCCGTTCGGCCGCCAGGACACCGTCACCACCGGCGGAAACATCGTCGAACGCAAGGTCTACGACGGCTTCGACCATGTGGTCGAGTCCCAGAAGGCCGACAGCGCCGGTGTCCTCAAGTCGACGACGTACGCCTTCGACCCGCTGGACCGCACCACCGAGTCCCGCGCCAACGGAAAGACCACCGAGTTCACCTACCTCGGCCTCTCCCAGGACGTGCTCGGCGAATCGGTCGCGGGCGCGATCACGGCCTCGTACCAGTACGGGCCGTGGGGCGAGCGGCTCTCACAGGTCAAGCACAAGGCCGACGGCACGAACGAGAGCGGCTTCTACGGCTACAACAGCCACAACGACGTGGAGACCGTCACGGGCTCCGGCGGCCAGGCCACCAGCACCTACGGGTACTCGGCCTACGGCACCGACGAGCAGTCGGACTTCACCGGTATCGACAAGCCGGATCCGGCGGACCCGGCGAAGGAGGCGTACAACGCCTACCGGTACAACGCCACCCGCTGGGACGCGAACTCGGGCACCTACGACATGGGGTTCCGGGACTACACCCCCGGCCTGAACCGGTTCACCAGCCGCGATATGTACAACGGCGCGCTGGCGGATATGGACCTGGGGACCGACCCGTATACCGCGAACCGGTACGCCTATGGTGGCGGGAACCCGGTCAGCAGTATCGAGTTCGACGGCCACTTCTCGATTACCGACACCTTTAAAAAGGCGGTCGACGCCGTCAAGAAGGTCGCCGCTCCGGCGGCCAAGACGGTGGTCAAGAGGAATCCGGTCTCCACCATCGGCGAGATGGCTCTCAACATCCTCGGGTGGAACGACAAGCAGACGCCGAACAAGGTCCCCTACGACCAGGGGAACCCGAACTACAAAGTCGGCATCCTGGCCGAGGAATCGGGGGTCAACGAGTACCACTGGGGGCATGACTTCCCAGTCAATCGCAGTAATTGCAAGAAGGGTCAGAGCTCCGTCTACTACTCGCCGCTCGACTCCAAGCAGCGAGCCCAGGGTGTCCGGGCCTGCCTGACCCGCGGAGGCTTTTCCTGGCTGGAAAGCAAGGAAACCGGTCTGATCGCGGGTAGTTCGACCTCGCAGATCATCGGTACCCCGACCGTCTGGCCGCACCACAATGATCCGCTGCTGTCACCCGAGGGAATGCAGCCCGGAATGCAGCGGGGACATCTGCTCGCTTCCCGCCTGGGGGGTACGGGGGAGGACCGTCGAAACCTGGTGCCGATTTACCCGACACCGAACAACTCGCAGATGAAGAAGATCGAGACTCGCATCCGCGACCGGATCGAGGCCGGGGAGACAATGTACTACGAGGCTACCCCGAGGTACGCCAACGGATCGTTCGTTCCCCATGAGATCAATTTGAGCTGGTTCGGGTCGAGTGGGCTCTACGGCTCCACAACGATCTACAATACGCCTACCGGGCGTCGCCCGTAGCTGAGTCGGAGTTTCTGAACCGTTGAGCACGCGGAGGGTCGGGCGGGCATTGTGCTGGGCTGCCCGCCCGGCCCTCCCCTTGGGATTACGCGAAGGTGGCAAAAGGTGGACGCGGAGACACTTCTGGAAGTAGTCGGCTGGGAGAATCAGCAACTAGCCTTTCCTTGGGGGGCGGTGGAAGAAGCTCTGGGTGCCGATCTGCCGGATGATTTCAAGCGGTTGTGCGAGGCGTTCGGGCACGGCGCTTTCTGCTCGGCTATGTGGCTCTATTCGGTGGATCGGGACGGGATCTTCGACCTGCTGACGGCCTGGCAGATGTATCAACCCGTCGACCTGGGCCTCGGTCCCGATGCCATGGACGACGACGAATCGCTCATCTTCCCCTACCAGGTCTACCGGTCCGAAGGGACGGGGCTCATTCCCTGGGGGGCGGGGGACAACGGGAACGAGTACTTCTGGCTGGCTGATTCGTCCCCTCCGGAAAAGTGGCCGATTGTGGCCAGGATGGCGGGATCGGAGGAATGGCATCGTTATGAGATCTCCGTAACGGAGTTCATGAGCCGGGTGTTGTTGGAACCCGACTTCCGGCCCTTCGGTCTCGCCTCGTCCTTCTCCCGGCCCTTCTTCGTACCGGCAGCCGGGGGCGCGGCCGACTGAGTGGCGCCCGTCCCGATGAGATACCGCGCCAGTCCGTTCAGCCCCCGGTGCGTGGCGGACCGTACCGCCGCGGGCCGGGACATCAGCAGCCGGGCCGTCGTCGCCGTGTCGAGGCCGATGACGGTACGGAGCAGCACCGCCCGCGCCTGGCGGTCCGGGAGGATCGCGATCAGGGAGAGGGCGCGCTCCGTCGCGAGGGTCTCCAGTGCCTCCCGGGCGGTGTCCCGGGGGCCGGGGAGGTCGTGGATGTCGCGGTCCAGCAGGGCCGTGAGGGGACGGCTCCGACGGCGGCGCAGATGGTCGACGGCGCGGTGGTGCGCGATCGTCCTGGCCCATGCCGTGAAGCCGGAACCCGAGCCGTGGAACCGGTTAAGATCCCGCACGATGTCCAGCCAGCTGTCCGACGCCACGTCCTCGGCGTCCGGGCCCACCAGCCGGGAGAGATAGCCGAGCAGCGTCGGCTGGACGGTCGCGTACAAGCAGGCGAACGCCGTCTCGTCGCCCCGCTGGGCCCTGCGGACCGCTCTCTCCAGCGCCGCCTCGCGCTCTCCGTTCCGTACACCCACGTGGTTCCCCTCTCGGTGCGGGCGCGGCCCTCTCGGACGCTGCCCTTCCGGGAGGGCCGTCACGCTATCCCCGCGTGATGTTCGAGCCTCTCCGTCCGCTTACCCCTGCGGGCCGTCCGGCACGGCCCGAACCATGGTGAGGAAGGTGAGTGCGGATGCATCCCATCGTCGACCCGGTACCAACGGCACCTCAGATGCGGGATTACGTCACGGAGTTCGTGGCCCGGGTGAACACGCGGGCACGGCTGCCCCTCGACTACTCGGTGAAGAGCCTGCGCGTCGTCGACCGCGTGGTGGACGGTCTGAGACGGGGGAGAGCCGGGCGGGCCCGGCCCGTGGAGACGCTGTTCGGCCTCGGCGCGTACGCCGGGGAGGTCATGGTCCGCCGGGGCGGCGGGTTCTGGATCGACCTGGGCGTGGAGCAGCGGGAGCTGTTCGGGCAGCCGCTGGGGATTCGGATGCCCGACGGGCGGCGGTGGAATCCGCTGGGGAAGGTCGTGAAGCGGTTCGATTACGGGGCCGAGGAGTCCGTGGCGCTGCTCTACCTCCAGATCCACGGGCGGCGCCGGGCCGGCGGCCCCGGGCACCCCGGTCGGCCGGCCCGGGGGGCGGGGCCGGCCGGGGGAGGGGGGGGGGGGGCCCGC